>CAZIQD010000007.1:6100-20115 GCA_964541715.1 uncultured Gammaproteobacteria bacterium | reverse complement strand
GAATTTCACGCGGATCATACGCTTGTGGCTTGGTTGCAATTACCTCACGCACACCAGCATCAAACGCCAAGCGAATATCCGTATCAGTGTTTACTTTGGTAATCCCCCCCCTTACTGCTTTTTTCATAAGGGCGTCATTCACACCACGAGCATTTTTCAACTGAGCTCCGTATTTTTTGGCAATCTTCACCATACGCTGGTCAACTTCAGAAGCACCGTGCAACACTAATGGGGTTGCAACCTTTGCTCGAATTGCCTTCAACCGTCTAAAATCAAGTTCCGGCTCTCCGGTAAACTTCTGGAGGCCGTGCGAAGTCCCGATAGCAATCGCCAGCGAGTCACAACCGGTTGCACGCACAAACTCCACAGCCTGATCAGGATCGGTCAGGTGCGCATCGCGCTGCTCCACGGTGACGAAATCCTCAATACCGGCAAGCGCACCAAGCTCTGCTTCCACCGACACACCACGCTTGTGCGCGTACGCCACCACCTTCTTGGTCTGGCGAACGTTATCCGCATAAGGCAACGACGAGCCATCAAACATGACTGAGGTATACCCCATGGCAATGCACTCCTTAATCAACCCATAGTCTTTGCCATGATCCAGATGAATTGCCACTGGCACCGGCGCCTTGGCAGCTTCACGCATAAGAGCATAGAGCCAGTTGAGCCCACCATACGCGACTGCTCCTTCTGAAGTTTGCAAAATTACCGGCGCTTTGGCGATCACCGCAGCCTCAATCATTGCCTGGGTAATCTCCATGTTATTGATATTAAAGGCAGCCACAGCATACCCGCCCTTTTGCGCTTTTCGTAAAATTTTCTGTGAAGTGACCAACATATATATTACAGTTCAGTCGGTTTAAATTTCGGATTCTTTTTAATCAATTGCTTTATCTTGTTTACGGTCAACAGCCCATCAATGGGGCCGACTTGCTGCACAACCGACCACGAGTTAAACGTTCCCCACACCATCGCCTCCTCTGTTGCCTTGCCGTGCAAAACCGCTGACACAAATCCTGTCGCATACGCATCACCCGCACCAGTCCGTTCAACAACAGGTCCGTCAAAAATAGGCATATGGTAGTAACGATTGTCCGCAAGTGCGTATGAACCCTTAGGACCGTCTGTAACGATCACAATTTCCGCACCGAGCTCATGCAAAGCCTTGAGCAAGGCCTTGATCGTGCGACGCTTCACTGAAACGCCATGTACGTGACTCAAAATTAAATCAGCCTCTTCTTTATTCACAAACAAAATCTCCGTATAGGGCAGCAAGTCGTGGCAAATCTGCTCCTTGCAGGTAATCTGGTACTTGCCCGGGTTGTACGCGAGCTTAATGTGATTTTTCAAAAGATACGTCACGAGCTCAGGATACGCCATCTGGTGGTTTTCACCCATCGCGGTCAGATAGACGAAACGTGACTTCTCCAAATTGTTCGGCAGGTCATACTGCCGAGGGACGCGATAAATCAACTGCGTACGCTCTGCTTGGTAGTTCAGTACCACCGTAAAATTAGATTCTTTCCCTTTTTCTTTTTGAACATATTTTGTACTCACCCCTTCTGCCTTCATTTTGCGCACCACCTCCTTGGCGAAATCATCATCACCCAGCTTGGTCCAAAACGCGGACGTCAACCCAAGACGCGACGTTCCGACTGCGACATTCGCCGCATTACCCGCGACTTTTTTCTGCAGCTTGCTGATCGGAATTTTATCGGCGTAATTGAGACACAACAAACACTGATCTTTTTTAATAGAGCAGTTCACCGTCGCCTCATCAAGTTCGATGAAGGTATCCAGTGTCGCGTCGCCGATTGCTATGACGTCTTTCATGTCGTTATTTTTTTCGTTTGATAACTTTACGAACGGCTGTCACAATCGCCTTGTCATCCATACCGTATTTTTCAATCAACTCACGTGGCTCCCCGGACTCCCCGAAGGTATCAAGCATCCCCACGCGTTCAACAGGAACGGGGTGCTTCTCGGCAAGTACCTCCATGATCGCACTCCCAACACCTGCGTTGATTTGATGCTCCTCAACGGTCACGACAGCTCCACACATCTTTGCGGCGGCAGTAATCGCCTTGGCGTCAATTGGTTTAATCGTGTGACAGTTCACCACCATGCAAGAAATTCCTTCGGCAGCAAGCTGCTCGGCTGCCTGCAATGCATCATGCAAAATTGCACCCGCACCGATAATGGCAACATCCGTTCCCTCCCGCATCGTGTACGCCTTACCGATAGTAAAAGGCGTATCAGCATCGGTTATAACGGGCGTCGCCGCGCGCGCAAGGCGCAAATAGCCAGGACCTTTTTTCTTGGCAATTGCAATGGTCGCCTTGCGCGCTTCATGCACATCACAGGGCACGACAACCGTCATATTGGGTAAGACGCGCGTCATCGCGATATCTTCAAGGGCCTGATGCGTCGCGCCATCAGGTCCCACTGAAATTCCCGCGTGCGAACCCGCGATTTTGAGATTAATATTGTTGTAACACCCTGAGACACGGATCTGGTCCCAACTACGTCCCGGATTAAAGGTGGCGTACGACGAGGTAAAGACCGTAAACCCCTCTAATGCAAGGCCACACGCCACACCTACCATATTCTGCTCTGCAACGCCAATCTGAACGAATCGTTCAGGATATGCCTTGGCGAATGCTTCTGAGCGCGTTGATTCTGTTAAATCCGCACACGTAACCAGGACCTCAGGGTTTGTC
Source organism: uncultured Gammaproteobacteria bacterium (assembly GCA_964541715.1). GTDB lineage: Bacteria > Patescibacteriota > Patescibacteriia > CAIXNZ01 > JADLGS01 > CAYRMM01. The sequence continues at coordinate 17,392 of CAZIQD010000007.1, read as the reverse complement.
TTGCCCAACACCAAAAGACCCTCACCATAGCCATTACGAATGGGTACCATCTCAGGCTCCTTTGATCTTTTTTGTTTTTTTCGTTGAGCCATAGGTTTTATTCAAATTCACCGGTAATTTGCCCTCCCAATGAGCGTAGCTGACGAAGTGCCTCTTGCGCCTGCTCGGGTGTCGGCGGTTTACCGTGCCAGGTGTAATCACGCTCCATATAATCAACGCCCTTGCCGGGAATCGTATGCATGATCACCATCGTTGGCTTCTCGTAAATTGCTTGAGAGTACGACGCGGCATCAATGATCTGCTCGATATTGTGCCCGTCAATTTCAAGGACATGCCAATTAAAGGCCTCATACTTGCCCTTGAGATTCTCAAGCGGCATAACATCTTCTGTATATCCATCAATTTGGATATTGTTGCGATCCATGAAAAAGACCAAATTGTTGAGCTTGTGCTTACCCGCAAGCATCGCCGCCTCCCAAGTCTGCCCCTCCTGCTGCTCGCCGTCAGACACGACGCAGTAGACCATGTGCTTTTGGCCCTTCATCTTGGCAGCCAACGCCTTACCCACAGCAATTGAAGCTCCCTGCCCCAAAGGTCCTGCCGCATGTTCAAGCGCTGGCATATCATGATAGCTGGGATGCCCCTGCAGTGGTGAACCGAGTTTGCGTAACGTCTTAAGTTGCGACTTGGGGAAAAATCCCGCATGTGCCATAGCAACATACTTAATCGGCACGACGTGCCCACACGACAAGAGAAAACGGTCTCGCTTATCCCATAAAGGCTTCGTGGGGTCATAGTTCAAGACGTGAAAATACATGGCGGTAAAAAAATCCGCCAACGCCAAAGGCCCTGCCGAATGCCCTGATCCGGCAGCGACAAGTGATTTGATCAGGTCTTTGCGCATTTCATTTGCCTTGCGCTCAAGTCCTTTGATGGTTGTAATTCGTGGAGGTTTCATCCGCGGTACGTTTCTATCGTATGAATAAGCTTTTCGAGCTCTGTCGGGGTGCCTTCAAGACCAAAGACCATTGATGCCGAGTCGATGATATTTGCTCCGGCAGCAAATATCTTTTCGTAATTCTGGATCGTCACACCACCGTCCACCGCGATCGGTAGCTTAGGGTAATGTCGACGAATTGCCGTAATCTTCTCTACAACACTTGACTGGAACGGCTGCCCCGACCACCCCGGCGTCACACCCATCACCAACAACTGATCAATGGAGGGCAGAAATTCGAGCACCTTACTCACCGTGGTGTTAGGATTAATCGCAATGCCAACCTCTCGGCCGCGCATCTTAATTTCCCTTAGTATATCATATAAATCGAGTTTTCTCTTGTGGAAGGTTTCATAGTGGACAATGTAGCGAATACAGTTGCGCACCTCATGCCACTGCTGGATAATCTCTTCGGGACGATCAACCATGAGATGCAATTCATACTGCAACGAGGTCTCAATTCCCCCAATCGTCTGTGGATCCGCATACGTCACATTATCCACAAACACCCCATCCATTATGTCAATTTGCGCAACATCAAACAAAGGTTCGAGAAATCTCACCTTTGCTTCAAATTCATCATACGAATGCGCTAAAATTGCCGGAACTAATGTGTGTTTCATGAGTTGCGCTTGGAACGCTCGTATCGCGTAATCTTTGCAATACGTCGCTGATGTCGCTTCGCACGAGAAGGCGTGGTCTGCACAAACGCATCCACCAGACGCTTCATCATTGCCGTCGAGAGGCTCCACCCCGACAGACACAAGACGTTCGCGTCATTGTGCTCGCGCGCGAGCTGTGCGTCACGTACCGTACTCACCGAGACGCCGCGCACACCCTTCACTTTATTGGCGGCAATACAGACGCCATATGACGAGCCGCAGATCAGAATACCCTTGCTGTTGCCATTGCTCTTGGCAACTGCCTCACCGACAGCAAACCCAAAGTCGGGATAATCATCGCGCGGATCAAGACGTGTATTCCCCAAATCTTCGTACGGGATATCACGGCGATCCAAATAACGCTTGAGCTCCTCTTTCATCGCAAAGCCGGCATGATCGGCTCCCAAATAAATCATACTTTTCATATGTCTCTATTATACCATACAAAGCAAAAACCTCGCGCTGAGCGCGAGGTTATTCTTCGGTATCATCAAAGCGCACGGTTTCACCTGGCTTAAGTGAGGTAAGTGAACTCTTTCCCCACGAAGTCAGGACAACCTCACTCGCCTCTGCATCACCACTCACCGACGGCACATCCCGTGGCTGCGGCTGAGGCGTCACCGGCGTTTGGCGTGAAGGCTGGGAGTGTTGCTGCGTGCGCGGCTCAATGACAGGACGAGTTTCCTGCTGCACCGGCACGCTACCGTGTCCGCTCTCAGCACCTTGCGGTCCTTTCTTTTTCTTACGTTTTTTCTTTCGCTTTTTTGGCTGGTCACCATCAGTCCCGCCGACTATCTGCGGCGCAGGCTTATCAGATACACGCGTGTTTTCCTGGCGCACCGGCTCCTTCACCTCTTCACGGCGTGGTGACACTTCCGCCACGACCGGAGGCTGAACTGCTGGTGCCTGCGCAGCAGCTGCATCCTTGCTCACAGGCTGCTTAACCGCATCGCGCTGTGTTGGCGGCACCGAGGGCTCTTTGTGCTCATCATCGGTAAATGAACGCACGATGCGAATCGTACCCTTACCTTCAGCAATAGGTGGTGTAGGACGATCCTCACGTTTCTTATGCTCCTGTCGCGCGGGCCGCTGAGCGCCGCTCTCTGGCTTCTTTTTCGCACCTCCTTGTTTTTTTCTCACAAAGACCTTTTCCATGACGGCATCAAGCTGAGGCCCCTTGAGCGCTCCTTTGCGGAAGTCTTTGAGATGATCTTGGCACAGAATAGGCCGCGTGCCGTCCGGCTCAAATGTCAGCTCAAGTGGCGTCCCGTCCACATCACAGGTACCACGCCATACGATGGGCTTACTTGCGCGCTCCTCACGTTCGTGTGTTTTTTTATCCTCCTTATCTTTGACGGCCTTTTGCTTGGATTGAATTTTTTCAAACGCCACCATAACATCAACGCCCGTGTGAAATCCTACCTCCTCTTTTTTCAAGTCATCGGGATTAATCACACCACCCGGGGCGCGCGACCAAATACGCAAATATTCCTCAACATCTTCTCGCTTACGCGCATACGCTTCTCGGGTATGCTCAATAACCTTCTCACCATTTCCAAAATCCGTTGACGCCAATGGCGCCAATGCATCCGCAGAAAAAGGCTCCGTCGCGACACCGTCAATCATCAGACGCAGATAAATCTTGTATTTGGGCAGGTTAATAATATCCTCAATCGTAAACTGTGGAGCAAACTCTTTTTCCAAAAACTCGGCATCAGCCGCACCGACACGAAACGTGATCAACGTTCCAACGTTACCAAACACCGCATCACGCACGGCAGTCGAACCTCCCTGCTCAAGTTGCGCAATATACTGGTGCGCCATGATCAGACAGAGGCGGTACTTACGGGCTTCAGAGAGAATCGTCGCAAACGATTCGGTGGCAAAGTTTTGAAATTCGTCAACATACAGATGAAAATCCTTACGATCATCTTCAGGAATATCCACACGACTCATCGCCGCCAACTGGATCTTGGTGATCATCATCGCACCCAACAGTGCCGATGCGTCCTCACCCATGCGCCCCTTTGAGAGGTTCATAATTAAAATTTTGCGCTCATCCATCACCTTACGCAAATCAAATGACGAATCGCGCTGCCCCACGATATTACGAATCATCGTATTGGACAAAAACTGACCAACCTTGTTTTGAATTGGCGAAATTACTTCGGCGAGATTGCGCTCATTCCACTTAGTGAACTCATCTTCCCAAAACGATCGAACAACCGGATCCTGTACGCGCGCCACGACAATTGAGCGGTATCGGTCATCAACGAGCATGCGGTTAATGCCCAAGAGTGTCGAATCCGGTGAGTCAAGCAACGCCAAGATGGCGTAACGCAAAATATACTCCAAACGAGGCCCCCATGAGTCCGCCCAGAGCTTTTTGTATACCGACACCAATCCTGATGCCACTAAGTTACGGTAGAGCGGATCAACTTTCTCAAGCACGTTAAAGGCAATGGGAAACTCACGGTCAGCCGGGTTAAAGTAGATAACATCTTTTATACGCTCTGGTGGAATCCATTGCAAAATTTTCTCTGCCGTATCACCGTGCGGATCCACATAGGCAACACCATGTCCTTTGAGAATGTCAGTGTACACCAAATTCTCCAGGAGCGTCGACTTACCCATACCCGTTTTACCGATGACATACATATGGCGGCGACGATCATCCGTCTTGATACCAAAAACCCGTCGCGTGCGGAAGTTCGTCGCGGCAAAGGGTGCTATATCATTATGGATAAAATCCTTTTCGTCACTCATGATAAGGTTTTAGATAAACGGTAAATTAGGGGGCGCCTGATCATCGTCAGCAGGAGTAGCTTGTGGCTTGGGTTTCGGTGAATCAGTACGAGGTGCCGGCGCGTCAGCACGGCGCGGTAACGTCGCATCAACAGTCGCCGGCTGCGGCGAAGGCTGTGCGTCCGGCTGGGCATCAACTGCCTTCTTACCCGCATAAAAATGCACGACCTCAGCTTCATATTCATCGTCGGCATGACGATGTGGCGTTGCTGTGGCGAAGTCTTTTGCAAGTGATTCATGGGCTACCGCCTCATTACTTGCATCGTCGCCAATTTCACGCAACGCCGCTTCTTCATGCGCAATACGGTCAAGCACTTCTTGTCGCTCCGGACGGCTTGCTGCAAATGCTTTCTTATCAACGGCAAAGCGTTCTTCGAAGTGATCAGAATCGTAGTCAAATGAGTATCCCTCCTGCTGCGCAATAGCCGGCTGAGTAGCACCCTCTTCATCCCACGGCAAAGCAACCGAAGGTTCTGCAACCGGCACCTGTGCTTGCGGTAACGCCTGTTCCTCGAACGGCAAATTAATCGGCGCAGAACTCTTGACCGTCTCGGTACGCTTCAACATCGGCGCCTTGACCTCCAGTCCTGGGAAGTGAAAGACCGTCGCAATTTCTTCGGTACTCCAAATCATGGGCGGCATACCAATCTGCGTGCTACGCCCCTTAAGTGCTGAGGTGATTTTGCGCTGGCGGTATGCTTTGCGCTGCTTCACGCGGAAATATGCTGCTTTGGTACCGGTCTTTTTGAGCTCTGGTTTAAATCCTTGCCGCCCTGGCGCATTAAACTGCTTAATTGAACCAATCACACTATTCACACCGGCGACTTTATTCATAACAGCATGTTCGCCAAAATACCCGTACCGCATCTTAACGTTAAATGCCAACTGATTCATCTTATGCTGCATCGCCTTGAGATCATCCTGCTCCCCCGGACTCATCTGCATGTACTTACCAAAAATCGGCTTTTCGTCTTTTTTCTCTTCTTTGTTTTCGGGTAGTGGACGAGCGTTAATTAACTGTTCTGAAATTTCATTCACCCAGCTCACCGGCCATTCAGCAAGTTTGGCAAGCCCACTTGCCTGCTTCTTCTCCTCACGTCCGAGCATCTTATCAAGAACGGGCTGCCCTCCTTGATACCAGTTCACCGCCAGTGGCGTACAGACCATCTGTAGCCAAATCTGCTCACCCTTACCGATCTTACTCATCGTCTCAAGGACACCCGCCAACGGGTCAACAAAAATCTGCACAAAACTATCCTGAAATTCCGGATGCGTGCGGAACGGCATGTAGGGGTTTTTTGCATTATCAAAGCCCCACTCCACACCCCACATGTCATGCGTCTCATTGGGATACATCGTCGGTACTTCGTTAACATAGTCATGAACCAGCGTAATTTCCGCCTCCGGATACTGACCGTAAATTGCTGATTCGATGTTATCTCGCCATGAATCAGGAATGCGCATCAAGAGCTGAATATGCCCATCAATAGAAACGATCTCGCAGGAAAACGAAAGCTGGTACATACCTTTGATCCATTTTTCCGCAAAGTTAAACGTTCCGTGCATACCCTGAATATGCTCAAAGATTCGCTCCATCGCTTTGATCGACTGTTCCTCGCGCTTGGGAGCATCAATTGCGATCAGTATATATGTGATCGTTTTGCTATATTCAAGTTGGCGAGAATATAACCAGATCGGCAAAGCAATCTTGCTGATAACAAAATAGATAAAAGGAAAGATCAGCCAAAGCTCAAAAAGCCCCGTGTACAGTATCTCAAAATACCCCTTGCCGTAAAACGTTGCAAGGTACCATTCCATTGGATTTGTTAGGTTGTACCAAAAGGCTTCAAAAAATGACATGCTCTCAAAATATCCTTTATTATACCATAGAACGACGCTTGACGGCGTGGGGATAACAATAAAAACCTCCCAAATTAATTGTGGAGGTTTTTATGGTGAGATCGTTATGCTGTTTTACGTGCATAGCGACCCTGTGCGTCTTTCGCAAAACGGTCTTTGTTCATCAGCGCAAGCGTAATGGTCGTCTTTTGTACCAAGCGCTGCTCAAGCACCTTTTCAGCAAGCTCTTGCTTGGTGAGTGGGCCGTTTTCGGTGAGAATTTTTTCAATAATATCACTGACGGTTCCTTCTTCGTATCCCCATTCTTTCAGGGCATACATACCGCGTCCTACCAGTACATACTTATCATCCAAGATGAGTTCGTTATGGACCGTTGCGGCACACGCCTTCTTCTTGTCAAAGCGTGAAGCATTAATCAAGTCAGCGCATTCTTCGAAATGGAGTGGTCGGTTTTCACGCAACATGATCAAGTATGCCTTGTCAGTCATGCGCTTTGGACGAATGGTGGTCCAATTGTCCTTACCCCATTGATTGAGAATGTTTTTGTTCAAATCTTTACGTGCATGCAAGATTGCTTCAACAATCGCGTGATTTTCTGCAGGCAACCGGTCAATCTGCGGGAATGCAACGCACTCAGGACAGATCGCAACCAATTCTTCAAAAGAAATTGGCTTGTTACGCGCTTCAATCACCGCAACCAAGGCATCGCCAATAGCGGCAATATCTTCGTCTGCAACATCGTGACGCTTCCAGAGAATATCAAATGATGGGTGCTTTGTTTTTGCAAAACGGTCACTCTCGATGACTTTATCAAGCAAAAATTCAAGCGCCGTGACATGCGTCTCGTCTTCGGTATGAAGCAAATGAGACATCAGATGTCCCTGCCCCATAAACGAGTGGCGAGCAACATACTCTTCTACCATTGCCGCAAGATCGCTCAACGCAGAGGGAGTTCGTTCAATACTTACTGCACGAACCTTTTTGAGCCCTTCGTTTTCAATCTGACGAACACGCTCACGAGTAATATCGTATGCCGTACCGATCGCTTCCAGCGTTGCTTTTGGATTACCATTCAACGCATAACGCTTGAGCACCACTTCGCGCTCACGATCGTTCAGGTCAGCAAGTAACTCGATGACCAAATCGTTATAATTCAATTTTTGTGTCGAAATTCCCATAGTTTCAATATGTATTCAATCACTCTTCTTATATCACAGATAGATGTTTTTGTCAAGCTTTTTGTGGAAAATCCCTCCTACACGAATCCTTCTCTATAAGACCCGGTAGTTGAATATACGTACAATCTGTGTTCTGATAAGTACCCCTACCTTACAATATTCACGTCCTCCTGTCAATAGCGTACGCAAAAAGAAGGCATATCGCCTTCTTTTACATGAGCTTAGTCTAGTTGCTCTTTTTGAGTCTCCACTCGATACGCTGCCACAATACGAGCAATGGTGAAGCAATGAAAATTGAAGAATACGTACCGATGAGCATACCCACAATCAAGGTGCCGACAAACGGCTGAATCGTGGCTCCTCCAAAGAAAAGGATAGCTCCCAGTACCAGCACTGTCGTAATGGTCATATTCAGCGATCGCGGAATCGTCTCGTTGACTGAGGTATCCACTACCTCATCAAATGAACCGTCCAATCGGTGTAAGTTTTCGCGAATACGGTCAAAAATGACGATCGTATCATTCACGGAATATCCAAGAATGGTCAATAATGCGGCAACAAAGGTCGCGTCCACCTGCCAGCCAAAGATCTTGCCCAAGATGATAAAACACCCAATGGTCAGGATAATATCATGGAATAACGTAACGATTGCGACAACGCCGTACTTCCACGACTGTACCGGATACGACACCTTGCGAAAGGCGTAGGCGATGTAGGCGATAATTGCCAACAAAACAACGATCATCGCGTTTACTGAGCGCTCCGCCAACTCCTCGCCAATAACGGGACCGATCGAGTTGAACTGCAGTTCTTCAAGGGCGGCTACAGGAGCATCCTGTCCATCTGACTGCGCGACAAGACCTTCAAGGCGATCCAAAATAGTCTGATGCGTCGTCTCATCAACCTCGGCAAAACGAAGGATATAGCCCTGCTCCCCTGCCGCAGAAACGCTGACTGAAAGATTCGTATCACTCAACGCCTCAATCACCTGCGACTGTGCCGGTCGCTCCATATTGTCATAACGAACCTCAAGCAGTGAGCCTCCCGTAAAATCAATGCCCAAGTTCAATCCCAATGCAATCCACAGTAAGATTGAAGCCAGCATGAGTGATCCCGAGAGCGCAAACCACCAGTTTGTATGTTTGATTATCTTCATATTATTGCTTATCTCCCTTCTCCACTTGCTGTAAGAACAAGAAAGGAGCTTTAGTTACCCATGCTTTACGAACACACACCTTCATGAGAACGCGCGTTACCACAATTGCTGTAAACATTGAGAGGATGACACCGATGCTCAACGTCACGGCAAATCCTTTGATAAATGATGTTGACATCCAACCTAAGATTAAGGTCGTGATCAACGTTGAAACGTTACCGTCACGAATTGAGTTCCATGCACGCTTAAATGCCTCATCAACCGCTGACTGGTACGGCTTGCCTGTGCGCAACTCTTCCTTGAGACGCTCAAAGATCAGGACGTTCGCATCCACTGCCATACCCAGTGACAAGGTCACACCGGCCAATCCAGCAAGCGTGAGCGTCACACCAATCACCTTGAAGAGGGCAAGTAAAATAATAGCGTAAAAGCCTAATGCAACAACAGCAAGGAGTCCTGGTACACGGTAATAGGCAATCATAAAGAGTGCCACCAAAGCAATACCGATCAATCCGGCAACCATACTCTTGGCAACTGACTCCTGCCCCAGTGTCGCACCAACCGTTTGCTGTGAGATCAGCTCAACAGGCACCGGCAAGGCACCAGCATTGAGACGCTGCGCTAAGATCTTAGCGTCTTCGATGGTAAATCCACCCTGGATCACCGCCTCGCCATTGGTAATGACTGACTGCACGCGCGGCGCAGAAATAATCTGTCCATCAAGGTAAATAGCCACCACCTGGTTGAGGTTGCGCTGTGTAATATCCTTAAAGAGTTCTGCTCCTTCGGCGTCAAACTGCAGCGAGACGACCGGTTCGTTGGTCTGCCCCTGGAACTGCACCTGCGCACGCTCTAAGTGGCTACCACCCAACTGTGTGTTTTTGAACGGCTCCTGATCGACGTAATTGGCTGCCGTGCGCTTCTCAAAGAAAATACGTGATACGCTATACAACGGCGTTGTCGTCGCACCCTTCTTGTAAATCAAGTGGTACCCGAAATCAGTCTCAACAGGCTCTGAGATCGTCCCTGAGCGCATCGCAAAGACCGCTTCTTCAAATGCCGGCACCATGACACCGCGTTCAAATGACCCTAAATCACCGCCCGACTGGTCAGCTCCCGGTTCAGTTGAGTTTTCTTTAACTAAGGTTTCAAAATTACGTGTTGTTGCTTGCTCACGAATTTCCTGGATACGCGCCAATGCCGCTTCTTTTGAAAGTGGGTTTTCCACATCACACCGCTGTGCTCCGTCAAAACAGAGGAGCAAATGACTTGCCTGCACCTCTTCCTTTTGTTCAATGGCATCAAGACGCAGTATTGAAAATCCATCCTCAGTCTCAACGGTCTGACGCGCGATTTGATCGACGCGCAAGCGAGCAGCTGCGTCATACAGCTCATGTTCTTCGTCAATCACACCTAGTGACCCACCCTGCTGGCGAATCGACTGCGGATCGTTACTGTGATCCTTCACTGCGTCACCAAAGGTATTCGGATCAGCGAGCACTCCTTTGAGGATGTTTGCTGAGCGGTTTTTTGCAAGTGCGTTGAAATTATCAAGCTCTTCCTGCTCCGCAGCAGTCAACTCACGCGGTGGCTCGTTATTGGGCTCTTTAAATTCAAGTAAGGGCGTCTCACCGATCAGCTTAATTGCCTGATTGACATCATGCACGCCGGCAAGCTCTACAATGACACGGTAGTCATCATCAACTTTAGTGGTCTGCACCAAGGGCTCTGCCACACCAATCGCGTTGACACGACGTTCAATCACGTCACGTACACCCGCAATTGCCTCTTGTGGCGTCAAACCGACCGCCTTATCCGTGTCGGCTGTATAAATTAACTGGGTTCCACCCTGCAAATCAAGCCCAAGGCGGAACGGAATGTTCCAGTACGAAGGCACTGACCAGCCGGTTTTTTCATTAATCCAGGCGACCGATGCGTCGTATGGTTTGGGATACGTCAGTAACCCACCAATAACAAACACAACGATTGAGGCGATCAACCAAAAACGAACACGACCCTTCGTGTTGATGGTTGCCACCGATGAACGCCGATAGTAACTCTTAGCCATAGAGGTTCTCGTTCATTAGGTAATAAGTAATGCCCCTATTCTATCGCAGACGCTCACTTTAGGCAACCCACCAAAAGCAAGTTTTCCACGGGCAGGCATGCAACCAACACCTACGCCAACATGGCTCCCCTCATTACCGAGCAAAGCTGTCCTCCAGCCTTCGCCAAGGCTTCGGCTGGCAAGGCCAGAGTGCTTTGCACGAAGGATCTGGCTTTGCCCCTTACAAACTCCTCAGATTCTTCGCCCAAGGGCTCTGAATGACGAGGAGCTTGTAATCAAAGTATTGTTCTTGAGAGTTGAATGTACCTGGTATGGTATTGACAAAATTACGTTTTTATGCTAATATATATTCAAGATTTCGTAGGTTAGAGGGATTGACCCTCAGCCTACTCCAGAGATACGAAAAACCCTAATTCTAGGCAACCGCCAGGAGGAAATCATGAAAAAGTTCGTTACAACCATGGGCATTGCTGCCCTGGCGGCCACTCTGGCTGCCTGTGACTGCGCATACGTGCAGCCGCAAACCGCCTACGTCTACCAGTGCAACACACTGGAAAGCGTCGACG
>CAZIQD010000007.1:3588-6000 GCA_964541715.1 uncultured Gammaproteobacteria bacterium | reverse complement strand
TTCGTCACCTTGCAAAAGGTGACCGAGCGTGAAGTGCAGAGCCTGCTCATCAACCGCACCAACGGTGTGGAGTGTGAGCTGGCGATTAACTTCGCCTTCGACGGCGTCGAACGCGGCACGTCGGCCGAACTCGTCTGTGTGAACACCACGTCCAAAAGCGTGGCCGTTCATCTGAACGAACTTGCCGACAGCAACGTCACGACAACCACCCACGTGGTGGACGTCTACGACATTGCTCAGTTCGACCTCGGGAAGAAAGGGAGTGCGTTCGAAGACGACTTCGATAGCATTCCCTCCCTGGTCACCGGGGACTATGAGTTGCACGTGTGCGAGAAAGGCTTTTGGGACGAGTCCCACTGCCGCTCAAGCGTGTTCAACTTGTACGTCGATGCCGGTGGCTGGCAGATCGTCCATCTGCCGGATGCAACCGTCGCTCGCGACGAGTAGCATCCTCGGATCCACCGATCCGAAAACGCCCCAACCACAGCTGTGGTTGGGGCGTTCTTTTATTCCTTCATCCTTAAACTTAATCTTTTCCGCCAAAGGCGGATCCGCCTCCGGCGGAAACCTTCTAACCTTTCCCTCCTTAGTGCACATGCGCATGCCCCTCAATCGGCTCAAGATTTTCTTTTTTACCAAAATACCAGGCGGCGATAATTGTTGTAATCGGCACTGCCAAAATTAACGCAGACGAGCCAACGAGCGTACGAATCACCTCTTCAACGATCAGCTCGCTATTGGCAATGACCCACAAGTTATTATTGAGATTGATATAGACCAACAGAAGTAATGGTAGCGCGGCACCCACATACGCCAAGGCAAGTGTATTGACCAACGAGGTAATGTGTTCTTTACCAATAGCAACACCACGGTTATATAGTTCCGCGAAGTCAAAGCGACGATCGGCGCGCTTGAGCTCATATACGGCAGCCGCTTGCGCGGTGGTGATGTCATCAAGCACACCCAAGACACCAATCATAATTCCACCCAAAAGCAAGCCCTGCAAATTAAGCGCCGTTAAGTCATACTGCAGCAAAAACGCCTCCTCAGAGCCGAGTCCCATCAGATGTGAGCCGTACACAAAGGCGTTTGCTACAAAAACCGTGATAGTCAGTGTGATCAAACTCGCAATCAAGGCAACCGTGGTACGCGCGTTAAAACCATGTGCCAAATACAACGTAATCACCATAATGCCGACCGCGCCAATCAGACTCACCGTCATCGGGTTGGCGCCAGCGATAATTTGCGGGATGATATAGTAAATAATGACACCCACCGATAGTCCCAAGCCGATAATTGCGGTAAACCCCTTGCGACCAGCAAAAATAATGGTGAGGAGGAAAAACGCTGCAAAAATAACGGCCACTGCCCCCAAGCGATACCGATCCACAATCGAGAAGGTGATCTGATCACCCATCTGGATTTTATTTACAATCACCGTATCCCCCACCGCCATCAGCTGCGCTTCGGTAATGCCAAACTGACGCCCGTGATCAATGGTCTGACGTGATCCTTTCGTCGCACCTGACAAAAACTCGATACGCAGCAGCTGGTAGGGTGACTGATCATACTCAGTAATTCCTGTTTCAAGGATTTCAATAACGCGCGCCTTGTAATATTCCTGCAGTGGGCGCTGTGGCTGCGGAATAAATTCCTCAGCGCTGTCATAGATCGGATCGCGCAACGTTTCAAGATCAATTTCAAAGCTTGGCGCGACCTCAGGCTCCTGCGCACCGACTGCGATCGGAGCGACAATCCCGAGCATCGCAACGCTCATCATGAGCACGCTAATGATAAACTTTTTCATGAATGTTATTACTACTTATTTTTACTCATTGTAGCAACAAAAAAGGTTCCTGCCCACTCCCGTGATGCTCAGGAACCTTGCCTGTCGTTATCGTAATTGCAATGCGTTGTACCGCAAAAGCTCGATGTAATCAGTTGTCGTTGCCTCACTTCCCAGCGGATCAAGAACGCGCAACTCCATCCCCAGATCAGTGATGAGTGACTGGATATTTGCCGATGCCAACTGCGGCTCAGTGTAGATACGCGTCAAGTTGTATGCGCGAATAGTTCGCTGCAACTCCGCAATGTAGGCCGGCGATGGCTCGCGCCCCGGAAAGGGTTCAAAGGTCGCTACTACCTCAAACCCTAAGTCTTCGGCGAAATACCCCCACGCATCATGAAAGGTTACCAATGCGCGTTGATTGACGTCGACAAGCGCCTCTCGCGTATTTCGCTCAACATCGCGCAATCGTGCCTCCCACGCAGCAAGACGCTGTGCAAACTGATGCTCTGCCGCCAATAAAGGATATCGGTCGCTCACGACGGTTGTCATATTGCGCGCGATGATAGGTGCATTGGTGAAACTGAGCCAGTAGTGCGGATCCCCTCCTTGCTCATCTTCATCAT
>CAZIQD010000007.1:0-3488 GCA_964541715.1 uncultured Gammaproteobacteria bacterium | reverse complement strand
GCCGAAACCTGTGCGAAATACGCATCACTGCCAGCAGCTTCAATCACCCATTCATCGAGTCCATAGCCAATATACAAAACAACCTCAGCCTGTTGCGCCTGCATCACAAGCGACGGTGACGCCTCAAATGTATGCGGTGAAGCACCTGGGGACACCAGCTGTACAACGCGCACTGCATCGCCAAAAATTTCATGAGCAATACTCGCGAGTGGCGCGATCGTCACCGCCACGACCGGCCGATCATCAGACACCCTGACTGACTTTTGCAGAGTAAAGAATATTGCAAGCGCAATGATAAGCGCTCCCCCGAAAACACCTGCAATTATGTTATTTTTGTGCATAGTTCATAAAGTTATGATTGAGAACATTGTGGACAGAGACGGAAAAACTCGATGAGATGACGTTGTATGCTTCCCCCCAGCCTCCGCTCGAGCTTGCGCTCAAGTGCGCGAATATCATCCTCGACGTCAACGTGCTCGATCGCATGGCATCGAACGCACACCACGTGATGATGATGCCCTTGCGCTCGTTCATAACGCTTCCCACCTTCGCCAAGATCAAGCTCCTGCACGTATTCCTGCTCGCGCAAAAAAGCGATTTCCCGATAGACTGTTGTTTTATTAACGCGCAGATTCTGACCGTGCAGATATTCCAGCATCTCAGTGACTGTCAGCGGCTCGTGATGCGCCTCAATCAACTCGATCAAAGCACGCCGTGCGGCAGTCATGCGATATCCCCCTTGTTGAATTTGTTGGTGTATTGTCATTCCCACATCTTAATGCAACTTAGTTGCATTAGTCAAATCATGCTTGTGGATAACACAAAACCACTCGAAGGAGTGGTTTGCTAGAGAACGGTCAGTGAGTTGATCATTTCTTCAAATCCATAGCTGAAGGTCGTGTCCTGCCCAAGCAGTCCCGCGGCAATGACACCCGGCTTTTGAGAGTTGTAAATAAATCCCGTAAATGCTGCCGGCGGAGCGCATGGATCAAGCCCCTCCTCATTCACCTCACCTCCTGCCGGGAAATACACCTCAACACCATTGCGCACTGTTCGCTCCAACTCACAGGTCGATGGCAAGTTAAATGCTGGCATTAACACTTGTTGAATATACGGCTCAACAAGTTGCGTTGTCTCTCGGGCAAAAATATTAATACGATGTCCGTATTCGGGTAAACTTCGTAACTGCACAATCAACGTCTGCTCACCCTCAATCTCCTCCTGCACGACAATGATGTCGTATGGGCCTTCTTGTTCCTCAATAGTCGCATCAGTTACTTGCGGGTAGACAAATGAAACGCCCGTCGGATGCGTGTACCGATTAAATCCTGCCGGCGGGATCAACGTACGCCCCTGAAGTTGTTGGTTTGAGGCAACTTCCTGCGCCACCTCTTCTTCCAACGCCATGACCTCACTTTGCAAACGCATCACTTCACGCTCATACTGATTCAGAACTTCATCATAGCCACGCTCGACAACTTCGATCCGCTCCTGCGTATACCAAAAGGCACCGCCGCCACCAATTAGCAGCGAAAGAATTAATACCGAGAGCACCCCAATAGCATAATTTAATGTTTTCATATCAGCAGTATAACAAATTACACGCAGACTGAACAATAAAAAACTATCCCCAGTACTCCCGGGGATAGCTTCATGTATTTATTGTCGTGATGCGCGTTTACGGTCGTTTTCGGTCAGATACTTCTTGCGCAGTCGGACTGAGTCTGGCGTGATTTCCAAATATTCATCTTCCGCCATGACTTCAAGTCCGCGCTCCAACGTAATAATCTTAGGTGGCGTCAAATTGATAGCATCATCAGCTCCTGAAGCGCGCATATTCGTCAATTGCTTACCCTTGATCGGGTTCACTGACATATCCATACCCTTAGAGACGTTTCCGATCACCATACCTTCATATACTTCGGTATTTGCAGGGATATAGAGCTCACCTCGATCCTGAAGATTATAGAGTGAGAAGGCCAATGCCTTACCATTCTCCATCGAAATCATCGAGCCAAGAACACGCTTCTCAATAACACCCGCATGCGCCTTAAACCCAATTACGCGTGAGTACATAATACCCTCACCTGAGGTGTCAACGATAAACTGGTTACGGTATCCAAGCAACCCACGTGTCGGGATCTCAAAAATCATCTTTGTCTGTCCGTTCTCTGGGGTCATTTCTTTCATAAGCCCCTTACGCTTGGCAATCTTTTCAATCACGGTTCCCGCGTACTCATCCGGCACGGCAATAATCAACTCTTCATACGGCTCCATCTTTTCACCGTTTTCTTCCTTGATGATAACTTGCGGTTGCGATACCTGAATTTCATACCCTTCACGGCGCATATTTTCGAGCAAGACGGCAATGTGCATTTCTCCACGTCCGTAAATAGTATATTTGTCGGATGCGCTAAAATCAATCTTAAGACCGACGTTCACCTCGAGTTCTTTTTCCAATCGCTCTTTGATTTGTGAGTTCGTGACAAATTCACCCTCACGTCCGGCAAATGGTGAGTTGTTGACCAAGAGATTCATCGAAATCGTCGGCTCATCAACTTTAATAGCCGGCAATGCTTCTTGATCATTCGATACGCAAATAGTCTCTCCGATGAAAATCTCTGGCAATCCGGCAATCATCACGATATCACCTGCCTGCGCTGACTTCACTTCTTTTCGTGAGACTCCTTCAAATGTGTACAGCTTGCTAATCTTGCCTGTGTAGTTGGTGCCATCAATCTTTTTTACCACAACCGCCTGCCCATCATTGATCGTACCTTCATAGATACGGCCAACTGCCAAACGACCCAAGAAGTTGTCATATGCCAAGTTAAACGGCTGGAAGCGCAATGGCGCAGCCGTGTCACTTGCCGCAGCAGGAACTTCTTCAAGCACGGTGTCCAAAAGCGGTGATAAGTCTTTGAGCTCATCCTCCATCTTCTTTTTGGCAACACCGTCCTTACCGATTGCGTACAACGTGGTAAAATTCAACTGATCATCGTTGGCACCCAAGTCCATAAACAATTCCAATACCAAATCATGCGCCTTGTTCACGTCAGCAGCTGGCTTGTCAATTTTATTTAAAATCACGATTGGCTTGAGACCAAGCTCCAATGACTTCTTCAAGACAAACTTGGTCTGCGGCATCGGACCTTCCTGCGCGTCAACGACGAGCAAAACCGAGTCAATCGAGCGCAAAACGCGCTCAACTTCTGAGCCGAAGTCGGCGTGGCCTGGAGTGTCCACAATATTAATCTTGGTATCTTTGTATAATACTGAGGTGTTTTTTGCGTAAATCGTAATACCACGCTCTTTTTCCAGGTCGTTTGAGTCCATTGAAATCCCCTCTTCTACCATTCCGGTTTGACGCATCAAAGCATCGGTCAGCGTGGTCTTACCGTGGTCAACGTGGGCAATAATTGCAATATTTCGAATTTCCATAATAGATAACTAGTGAGCGAAAAAGTAGAGCTCAAGTATAACAGAAA
>CAZIQD010000006.1:10091-28467 GCA_964541715.1 uncultured Gammaproteobacteria bacterium | reverse complement strand
ACGGGAGTGTAGCTCAGTCGGTGAGAGCGCGGCTCTTATAAAGCCGAGGTCGGCGGTTCAAGTCCGCTCACTCCCACCCCTCGACTCGCCCTGCTCGCTCAGGGTGAACCGTTCGCTCAAAATAAAAGAAGGTCCTGAGCCCGCCGAAGGACTCGCTTCACTCGCTCAGGGTGAACCGTTCGCTTAACATAAAAGAAGGCATTCGATAAACAATCACATGACAACGACCCTTACCATACAAACAACTGTCGATGCCCCTCTTGAAAAAGTTTGGGAATGCTATACAATACCCGGGCATATCACGCAGTGGAACCATGCATCTGATGACTGGCACTCGCCCAGCGCCATCAATGATCTGCGCATCGGCGGCACCTTCACTTATCGCATGGAGGCACATGACAGCAGCGAAGGCTTTGATTTCACCGGCACCTACACCGACATACAGCCACAACAGCTCATCGCCTATCGCATGGATGATGGCCGCACCGTTGAGGTCACCTTCGATCAACAACCGGAAGGCGTACAGGTAACCGTGACCTTCCAAACAGAAACGATGAATCCCGTTGAATTGCAACGCGCCGGATGGCAAGCGATCCTGGATAACTTTCAAAAATACGTAGAGACGCTCTAACCAAGCACTCTGCATCACACGGACAGTTAGCTCAGTTGGTAGAGCGTCTCGTTGACGTCGAGAAGGTCAGAGGTTCGAATCCTCTACTGTCCACCCCGAACCCCAATACCCCTCTATTAACGGAAGGGGTATTTTGTTATCATTTACTCACTAACTCCCAATATGCACATACTCTTTCCCCTCATTGCGGCAATCTTCCAAGCAACATCCATGACACTTGATAAAATGATCCTCTCACTCAAAGGGGTTAATTTTAAAGTGTATACCGGCGTCAGCTTTCCACTGGTCGCGCTGTTTACGGGCATCATGTTCCTACTCTTCAAACCGACCGTCACCCTCGCGCTCTTTACACCAAGCATTATCCTGCTGCTTATCATCCTTGTCGGCATCACCATCGTCAACAATCTTTTGTTTTATCAGGCACTGCAACATGACCTCCTGGTTGAATTGAAATTACTTGATTTAATCAGGAATATTCCCATCCTCTTGATCAGCGCCCTCTTGTTCGTTGATGAGCGCAACCCGATCATCATCCTTGCGGCGCTCATGAGCTTCATCGTCGTCATCTGGAGTCACTGGGAAAACCATCGGTTTACGATGCGCACAAAAACACTCCTCTTTGCGGTCTGGTCACTCACACTTGCCTCATTTGGCCCTTCGCTACTCAAGGTGCTTTTACAAACACTCGATCCGATTACTATCGAATTGATTAAAAATATCGGAGTTGCACTCGTTTTAACTCCCTTGTTTTATCACGAACTCACCAAATCATTCCCTTCCGGCCGTGCGCTTGGACTACTCCTCGTGACCAACCTACTCACCTCAATTGCATGGGTCACGCTGTCATTTGGCTATCAGCAACTTGGCGTCATTTATACAACTTTAATCTTCTCACTCCAGCCACTCCTCATCTACGCGGCATCAGCACTCTTGCTCAAGGAACGCATCAGTCGCAAAAAAGTCATTGCATTCTTCATTGTGCTCTGCGTCATTACCTTGACGTCCCTGCAGGCACGCTGAACACCCGCCCTTGTGATTATGCGGGTGTTTTGTTATGGTTAGAAGGATATGAGCGCTATCACGAAGTGATTTCGCACAAGAACGAGTTATACGCAATTCAAAAAATACCTTTCTAACGGAGGGTAAGGAATGATGGGCTTTCAAGGTATGGATACATTTGATTTTTTCTTTACTTATAGACCTGCTATACTCAAAACTAAGGTCGATTCGTTAACTTAATGCTTATTATTTACCCAATACTTATGCATACTCATGATAGTACAAAAAAAGCAGCTGAAGATCTAAAAGATGCTGTAGCAAAAGATATCAAAGAGACTGCCGTAGATCTAGCTGAACAAACGGAGGATGTCGTAGACGCAGTAGCTGAAAAAACGGGAGATATGGTGGATACAGTGGCTGAAAAAGCCAAAGAGGCCCTTGAATCAGGTGAAGAAAAGTTAGAGGACTAGTAACTCGTGCCTTTTTGAGCCACTATCGCCTCACAAAAACTTTAGTCGATGACGTTTGATGTCACTCGCATGGCATATGGTGGATTTACAGTGGAGGTTTAAGCAATTAATGAGTATGACTCCAACTATCGCCACCGGCGTTGTGCATCGCGTACCTACTGATCTCAAAAAACTGCTGACTGCCAACCCTGATGTGCTCACCACATGGAATAGCCTCACACCACTCGCACGCAATGAGTGGATCTTTTGGGTTACGATGGTGAAAAAGGCAGAGACGAGAGTAGAGCATCTGAAGCGCTTGAGTGAAGACCTGCGTAAGGGCAAGCGCAGACCCTGCTGCTGGCCGGGCTGCCCGCATCGCAACCCGGAGGCAGCGAAGTGGTTCAAGAAGAAATAAATACGCTCAACTTCCCAGATCCTTCGTGCACAGCACTCTGGATGACGGGAAGTTGTTGCTGCCAAAGCCGTCATTCAGAGCACTTTGTGCGAAGAATCTGGCTTTGGCTTTTTTATAACACTACCCCCCCCTTCTTGACCCTTTCTCCCAAAATGCTACGATTAGAGGAGACACAAGGAGCATACTATGGCACATTTACAACTCGTTCATTCGCCCGAGCTCGACACCGTGCGCGCGGCGCTGCATCATCAGCTCACTGAGATCCTGATGCAAAAAATTCTCATGGTGCACCCCACGAGCAGCCCTATCTTGGAGGACAATCGCCCCCTCCTGCTCAGCTATGCGCAGGAACAGCTGGAGATCATCCGTGCAACCATTGAGCGCATGTACGCCAAACTTGAGCGTGCCGTGCTGCACGCGAGCAGTCCCTTCATCAAAGGTATCGACCTGCTAGCGCATGCATCCATGGCACTGGCGTGGAAAAAGCGTATGATGCGCCTCTACACGCTCTACGCCTTCTATCAGGATCAGGTTCGTCGGCTCACCAATCCGCATGAAACCATCATCATCCGCCTCGACCAGTTCTTCGCCTTCCATCACGAAGGCCTCCTGGTGCCGGCTCGAAGTTGAGGTGATTAATGCAAAGCAGGGGGTGGGTAACCACCCCCCAATCGTTCTGCACTTCGTTTGAACTCATGGGCCCCTCCTTCAAAAGGAGGGGTGAACACAGCCCACTTGCCCTCGAAGCGCCCCTCCTTTTCAAGGAGGGGTCGGCCGAGCTCAGCTCGGACGGGGGTGGTTATACGCTCTACACCATACCCCACGCTCAGCGGGGGGGGGTCTGGTACGGGGTTGACTTTTCCCCCAAATATGGTAGAATCCACGGGCTGTAACCCAAACCCAGGAGGTCCTCATGAAACAGCAGTTACCACTTCGCATGCCCCAACGAGTCTATGTCATGTCCGACAAAGACACAGGGGCCACCACCACGATCGCCGTGGACAAGCCCCTGAAGCTCAAGGCTGCTCGTCAGATCATCCGCGACGGATTCGTCGTCTCAGCTGCAGGATTTCAGTCCAAGAGCAAGACGCGGTCACGGATCATCTGCAAATTGAATGACCGCACCGCCCGCTTCACCAAGCAGGCGCCCTGTCGCGCCAGCATGTTCCTGTAGAATCGAAATAGATTCGATCCCACCCCCCCCACTGTTGCTTGATTGCACGTGGCGGGGTTTTTCATATCTCCCGTATCACGTATACTACCTCTATATATATGAACCTCAACGAACTCGATTTTAATCTCCCCGAAGAGCTCATCGCTCAAGAACCGGCGCGTCCCGCAGATGCTGCTCGCTTGATGGTGCTTGATCGCACGCGTGACGAGATCAACACCAGCACCTTTGCGCAGATCACCGACTTCCTCAAGCCAGGCGATGTGCTGGTGTTTAATAATTCCAAAGTCTTACCCGCACGCCTCATCGGGAGCAAATCAACCGGCGGTAAAGTTGAAGTCTTACTCCTCAAGGCCGTGAATGCCGACCACTGGCAAGCACTCGTACGTGGTGGGCACAAGCTGGTGAGTACGCAAATTTTCTTTGACAACGACCTCTCCTGCTTTGTCGAAACACAGGATAACGACACCTTTATGCTGCACTTCAACCAATCGGGCGAAGCGCTGATGCGCACGATTATGCAGATCGGTCATATACCTACACCTCCCTACATCAAACGCATGGTACCCAATGAGGAGTATCAAAATATTTTTGCCGATCCCGCAAAAGTCGGATCTGCAGCCGCTCCCACGGCTGGACTGCACTTCACGCCCCGCGTCTTTGATGCTTTACAGAAGCACGGTATTCAGGTAGAGTACGTAACTCTGCACGTGGGCCTTGGAACCTTTCAACCCATCACTACTGAGCACGTCGAGGACCACCCGATTCACTCGGAATATTACGAGGTTTCGCATGAAACTTTGGAACGTCTCAATACAGCACAACGAGAAGGCCGCCGCATTATTGCAGTCGGCACCACGAGCTGCCGCGTACTGGAAAGCGTCGCCGAGCATATTGCTCAGCCCACACGTGATGTCGCCGGCGAGACCTCAATCTTCATCTATCCGGGCTACACCTTTCGCGTGATCAACGGGCTGGTAACTAATTTCCACACGCCTCGCTCCTCGCTACTCGCGCTTGTGATGGCGCTTGCCGGACAAGAACGAATTACCGCTGCATACGCCTACGCCATTGAGCATGAATGGAAGTTTTTCTCACTGGGCGACGGCATGCTCATCCTCTAAACATCATGCTATACTACCAGCAATGAACCAGAAACTCGCTACAATTACCACAGATCTCAAGGCGCATCCTCACTTTGCGTGGGTTTTTGAGTTGCTCAAAGAAGGCGCTGAAGTCTTCGTGGTCGGCGGTAAGGTGCGTGACACACTGTTGGAGCGTGCGTGCAACGACTACGACTTTGTCGTGCGCGGCATGAACGCTGAAACACTCCAATCATTTTTAAACAAACACGGTGAAGTGAATGTCGTCGGTAAATCGTTTGGTGTTTTTATCTTCGTACCAAAAGGAAGCGACATCGCAGGCATTGAAATTGCCCTCCCCCGCACCGAGACCTCATTTAACACGGGTGGCTACCATGACTTTGAGGTGACTGCCGACCCCAGCTTGCCGATTGAGCGCGATTTAGAGCGCCGCGACTTCACCATCAACGCTATGGCCTTCAATATAGCGACTGGTGAACTGATCGATCCGTTTGATGGGCAAGGTGACTTGGAGCGCCGTCTCATCCGCGCTGTAGGTGACGCAGCCACACGCTTTGGCGAAGACTACACACGCATGATGCGTGGTGTGCGCTTTGCTGCACAACTTGATTTTACCATTGAGCCTGACACGCTTGCGGCACTCACTGCGCACGCTCAGCATATTCTCGAGACACCGGTAGAACGCACGCAGCAGGAACTCAATAAGCTGCTCGTCTCGGGCAACGTTGAGCATGGTTTTGCGTATCTTGAGCAGACTGGTCTACTCCATCATATCCTTCCTGAAATTGCAGAAAATATCGGTGTCGAACAGGGCAAAGCGCATATCTACACCGTCTATACGCACTTGGTCAAAGCTGCACAGTTCGCCTCATCAAAAGGCTATCCGCTTGAACTCGTCATGGCAGCACTTTTTCATGACTGCGGCAAAAAACGCACCCGGGAAATTATCAACGGCGTTGACACCTACTACCAACACGAGTATGTTGGTGAAGTCATGACGCGCCAAGCGCTCAACCGCCTCAAGTATCCCAAGGCGACCGTACAAAAAGTCTCCCACCTGGTACGCAACCATATGTTTTACTACACGATGGGTGAGGTCAGCGACGCAGGTGTGCGACGACTCATTGCCAAGGTAGGCCCTGAGCATATCAACGACCTCATTCGACTCCGCATGGCCGACCGCAAAGGCATGGGCCGACCAAAAGCAAAGCCGTTTAAACTCCAAGAACTTGAACGCCGCATCACCATCCTGCAAACCGACCCCATCTCAGTGAACATGCTCGCCATTGATGGCGATGAGATGATGGAACTGTTGCAGATTGGTCCGTCCATCAGACTTAAGTATCTCAAGCAAGCGCTCCTTGCCGAGGTATTGGAAGATCCAGGTAAAAACACCAATGAGTATCTCCGCCAACGTGTGCAGGAACTCCACTCATTATCAGACGACGAGCTTCAAGAACTGAGTCCCGACCTGGACAAAGAAGAACGTGAACGCCAAAAGGCGCTCCTCAAACATTTTAAAGGCGTTTCATAATCACCATCATGCAATTTACCTTCACGGACACAACCAAAGAACGTCTCGACCGCTATCTGACGGCTCACATGGATATTTCGCGCAGCCAGATCCAGCACATGATCAAAAACAATATGATCACGGTCAACGGCGCACACACGAACCCACACCACTTCCTCAAAGAAGGGGACGTCATTGTTGTTAACGAAGCTGACTACACCGACCGCGCAACCGTGAAAATCTTCGAGCCCAATAAAAAGATTACCCTTGATATTATCTACGAAGACGACAACTATCTCATCATCAACAAGCAGCCGGGCATTCTCGTGCATCCGACTGAACAGATGGAGCCGGCAACGATTGCCAATGGATTACTGGCGCGTTATCCGGCCATCAAAGATGTAGGTGACAACCCACTCCGTCCCGGCATCGTGCATCGCCTTGATAAGAATGTCTCTGGCGTACTACTCGTGGCTAAAACACAAGAAGCGTTTGACTACTACAAGAATCTCTTCAAGGCGCGTACCATTACGAAAAAATACCTTGCGCTCGTACATGGCATCATGGAGCAACCTCACGGTGAAATTACACTCAACATCTCACGCTCCAAATCAAAAGGCCGCATGGCGGCACACCCTGAGGGGTCAGAGCTGGGCAAAGAAGCGCGTACTGATTATAATGTATTGGAACAGTTCGCACATCTGGCACTCTTGGATCTTCAGATTCACACCGGACGCACCCATCAGATTCGCGCACATCTCAACGCCATCGAACATCCGATTGTCGGTGACCCACTCTACAAGCAGCGAAATGTGAAGCAGCGCATCGATATCGACCGCCCCTTCCTGCACGCGTATGAACTCAGCTTCACCGACCAAGACGGCAACGAAGTGACCTATACATCACCACTCCCCAAGGATCTTGAAAAGATTTTGAAAGGATTACGAAATGGATAGCCACAAAAAAAGTTGCAAAGAAAAAGGTAAAAAGGAATAATTGAAAGTACCTTTTCCACCTTTTCACCTTTCATCTTCAATCTTCATCTTTAATCTTTTACCTTTTTCTGATTCTATGCTCATCACCATCTCCGGCGACGCCGGCTCAGGCAAATCAACACTGGCAAAGAAGTTGGAAGCAGCACTTAGCTTCCCTCGTTTGTATGTGGGCGGCATTCGTCGTCAAATGGCACAGGAAATGGGCATGACACTTGAAGAGTTTAATACCTGGAGTGAGACCAATCCTGATGGCGACATCCCCGTCGATCAGCGCGTCGTGGAAGAAGTGAAGAAGTTGGATAACGCAATTGTTGAAGGACGCGTCATGTACCACTTCCTCCCTGAATCCATCAAGATCTTTGTCACCGTCGACACCCGTGTCGCAGCAGAGCGCGTCTTTAACGAGCTCTCTCAAGATGATTCTCGCAACGAGGCAAACGACCTCACCAGTATCGAGGCGGTGGAGCAGAGCCTCATCACACGCAAGGCATCAGACGACGCACGATACAAAAAATACTACCAGATCGACGTCTTCAATCCTGATAACTACGATCTCGTCATCGACTCCTCACATCTATCAATTGATGAGGTTTTCGACAAGGCGATGGGGTTTATTCAAAAGACACTCCTAGAAAAAGGGGAACGGGGGGAAGATAGTAGTAAGTATTAAACTATAGGTAGTAAGGGTGAACTTACTACATACTACTTACTACCTAAAGCCCCTTTGTTCTATTGCTCATTTGATTCGTATCCATTCGTATCATTCGCATTATTCGTAGATTCGTAGGCTCCCTTGACATTTCCCCCCGTCCACGCTACTATAGTCCCACATTTAAATCCTAACCGTTACTCGAATGTTTCCGCTCATTATGCGAGAAACCTCTGGCAGTAATGATGACATAATTGTATGGCAAAGCAAAAGAAAATCGAGTACGCAGCTATCGACATCAAGGATGTACAAGCAGGCCAGATCGTCCGCGTACACCAAAAGATTAAAGATGTGAACGCCAAAGGTGAAGAAAAAGAGCGTGTCCAAATCTTCGAAGGTCTCGTACTGGCGCGCAAGCACGGCAGCGAACCGGGATCAACGTTCATCGTTCGCAAAGTTTCTGAAGGCGTCGGCGTCGAAAAGACATTCCCTGTCTTCTCTCCATTAATTGAAAAGATTGAGGTCGTTGATACGAAGATCAGCAACCGCTCAAAACTGTACTTCACACGCGACTACAAGAAGCGTCTCAAGTCAGTCGGAGAAAAAACCAAAACCTATCAAAAAGGCGAAACGCCAAAAGCTCCTGCAGCAAAGAAAGCAAAAAAGAAAGAATCAGCTGCTTAAGCATAACCTCCAAAACCACCCCGCTGAGCGGGGTGGTTTTTTTTTGTTCTTTTAAAAGCTCCTTAAATCCCCCTCCCTGAGAGTAGGGAGGGGCCAGGGGAGGATTGAGTCGTTAATCATGTATTATTCAACCTTCCCCCTAACCCCCTCCTGCACTCAGGAGGGAGGATTATGCTCTGCAACAAAACTATCGCATACCATATTCCTTGAAAAGAATCATCGTCTATGCTAGGGTAGCTCCACTGTTCATTGCACATCAAGGAGGTTCCTCGTGCACACAAGCGTCACCAATCATGACTTTGTCATGACCCTCTCGCCATCACAACCGTCCCCCATCCTCATCAGCGTTCCACATGACGGCTTGCCCGCTCACGAACACGAGCAGTTGTTTGACAAGCGCATCAACGGCATTCACGGACGGGACCTGTACACCTGGGCGATCGCCAAAGACATCGCGCTCCACACGCCCGTTCATGTCATTCGCGGCATGCTCCATCGCTCATTTATCGACTACAATCGCAGCGAACACGACAAGGCCGAACCCGCCTACGATGATCCGCGACTCAAATCGTACTACGACGCCTATCATGAGACCCTGGGCAACACGCTTGGCCAACTTATCCATACGTTCGGTGAAGAGCGCGTGCTCCTCATCGATCTACACGGCTTCGTCAACCAGCCTGACTACGGCGCGTACGATCTCATCTACGGCACAGGCTATCGCACGACCATAAGATCCTCAATCGATCGACACAGCGCCAAGTTGCTACTCGCACACGGCTACTCGGTCTTCGTTCCCGGAGAAGCATCGTTGCGCCCCGGCCAACCGGATCGTTACAACGGACGATTCATCGTGCGGCACTACGCCAAAGAGTTTGGCATCAACGCCATCCAAATCGAAATTGCCGCACACTACCGACGCAAAGAAACGGCGGATGCCGGTAAACAGCTGGCAGCGCACCTGGCGCACGCCTTTGCACACTGCTGCACGGCACGCGCCTAACGAAAAAGCCCTCGAGTATATCGCACGGTGCGATCACACTCGAGGGCTTCCTTTTTTTATAAATATTTTCCGGTCCACGACGCCTTCACTTTTTTGATATCTTTGGGCGTTCCTTGCGCAACAACGGAACCTCCCTTGTCGCCACCTTCCGGCCCCATATCAATCACCCAGTCACACGCATTAATAACTTCGGGATTGTGTTCAATGATGAGTACCGTATTGCCTTTGTCCACGAGGCGATGCAAGACGAGGAGTAACTTATTAATATCATCCATGTGTAATCCCGTCGTCGGCTCATCAAGGATATAGAGCGTCTTGCCCGTTGAACGACGTGAAAGCTCAGTTGCCAACTTCACGCGCTGCGCCTCACCACCCGACAACGTATTCGCCGGCTGCCCCAGTCGCAGATAACCGAGCCCCACATCATTAAGAATCGAGAGTTTTTCGTGAATAATCGATTCCTGCTCGAAAAAGCGGAGCGCCTCATCGACTGTCATGTTCAACACATCGGCAATATTTTTATCGCGATAATGAATTTCCAGCACATCACGATGATACCGTTTACCAAAGCACTCTTCACACTCTACAAAGACATCGGGTAAAAACTGCATTTCAATCTTAATCATCCCATCACCCGAACAGGTTTCACAACGACCACCAACCACGTTAAACGAGAACTTACCGGCATCATAGCCGCGCAGTCGCGCCTCAGGCACCTGGGTGAACAAGTCGCGAATATAGGTAAAGACTCCTGTATACGTCGCAGGATTTGAACGTGGCGTCTTACCAATCGGCGACTGATCAACACGAACCACCTTATCAATATCATCAAGCCCGGTAATCTCATCATGCTTGCCAGGAATATCCTTCGCGCGGAAAAAATGTTTTGCCAGCGCTTTAGACAAAATCCCCGAGATCAATGTCGACTTACCCGAACCGGATACGCCAGTCACCGCCAACATCAGTCCCAGTGGAATGCGCGCGTCAACATTTTTCAAATTATTTTGGCGAGCTCCCATAATGGTGAGTGCCTTGCCATTACCCTTACGATACTTCGCGGGATGCTTGATATGCAACGCTCCCGACAGGTACTTACCCGTCAGCGAGGTCTTACTCTTGATCAAATCCGCATACGTCCCTTCAGCGATAATTTCACCGCCATACACCCCGGCTCCGGGACCCACGTCAATAATATAATCAGCTGACTTCATGATTCCCGAGTCATGCTCCACCACAATCACCGTATTACCGAGATCGCGCAATTTAAGGAGCGTCGCGATCAATCGATCATTATCACGCTGATGCAGTCCAATGGATGGCTCGTCGAGAATATACACAATCCCTGTCAGCGACGAGGAAATTTGCTTCGCCAAACGGATGCGTTGCGCCTCACCGCCCGAAATCGTGACGGCGCTGCGATCAAGTGTCAGGTAGCCCAATGAAACATCGATTAAAAATCCAAGGCGCTTCGTCACCTCTTTAATAATATGCTTCGCAACTTTCGTGCCGAGCTCTCCCAAATCATTGTTCTTGCTATTCACACGTTTATCAAGTTCCTGGAAGTACGCATACAACGACTCCAAGTCCATATTCACCAGATCAGCAATTGTCTTGCCATCAAACGTGACCGATAAACTTTCCGGCTTGAGACGCTTACCGGCACATGCAGGGCAAGTATGCTCAATCATAAACTCACCAATCTCGGTCTTGATGTAGTCAGAATCAGATTCAGCATACTTCGCCTCCAAAAAGGCAATCACGCCCTCAAATGCAATCTCCTTACCTTTGATAGTGTACGTCTGCTCACCCGTTCCGCGCAAAATAATCTCTAATTTATCCGCCTTCAGATCTTTCACCGGCTTATTGAGATCCACCTTGTGCGCTTTGGCTACCGCATCAAGCAACTCTTTCATCTTCGGCTGATTGCTCGTGAGTCGCGTCCATGCCTTCAGCGCACCTTGCGCAATCGAAAGTTTGGGGTTGAAGACCACCGCCTCAGGATCAATTTCCTGTACCACTCCCAAACCGGTACACTTGGTACATGCCCCGTACGGTGAATTAAACGAAAAGCTCCGCAGCTCAATCTCAGGCAGGTACTCGCCTGTTTGCGGGTTAAAAAGGTGCTGACTGTATAACATTTCGTCACCCGTATCTTTGCGCAAGACCTTCACCATCCCGTCAGACAAATCCAATGCCTCTTTAATCGCTTTATACAAATCAGACTGCTCCATTTTTTCCGGACGGATCGTCTCCGTGAAAAAATAATCCATAATAATGTCAACGTTGTGGTGAGCATCTGGATCAATATACACGTTCGTCAAATCATCAATCGCGTACTGCGTGCCGTCCAAACGGATCTGGTGAAAATTGGCCTTCTTAATTTTTTTGATGACGGTATCGAGCTTACCTTTTTTGTTCATCACCATCGGTGACATCACGACAATGCGCGTCTGCTTAGGCAGCTTGGCGATCTCGTCCATGATGTCTTGAATCGTGATTTTCTTGAGTGGCTTCCCCGTCACCGGGTCATGCATCACGCCAGCTTTGGCAAACAGCAAACGAAGGTAATCATAAATCTCAGTGATGGTTCCCACTGTTGATCGAGGATTCTTTGAAGTTGTTTTTTGGTCAATCGAAATGACCGGGGAGAGGCCTTCAATATGATCAACGTCTGGCTTGTCCATGACGCCGATAAATTGGCGGGCATATGATGACATCGACTCGAGATACTGTCGTTGTCCTTCGGCATAAATGGTATCAAAGGCAAGTGATGATTTTCCGGAGCCGGATAAACCCGTGATGACGACGAGCTTATTCTTGGGAATACTCACCGAAACATCTTTCAGGTTATTCACGCGAGCTCCTTTGATCACAATTGCATTTTTGCCGTGTGCCATGAGGAAAAGATATGAATAGTAATGCCACTCCCTGCTGCACGATGACGAGGCCGTGCCGCACAAATAGGTATAGGTTACTCAACAGTCTATCACCGAAATACCCCCCTGTCAACAATCGCCGTGTCGATAGCGTACGGATAATGAAAAAGCCCCCTGTTATCAAGCGATAACGGGGGCGAACGGACTGATGCTCACTCATGAAACAACACCTCTGAAACTTCCGTGACGGGATGCGCGCGTAGCACGCCATACAACGTTGCCCGCTTCACCGACCAACCAGAATGTTCGATAAAGACACGGTCCACAATCGATTCCTGGTCGCTGATCTGCGCAACCCCGGTAAAAGAACAGCTCATCGTCGTTTCGTCTTCACGCACACGATCAACCACGACCGTGATCCGTTTATCAGGGAACTGCGCGACTGCGAAGGTTGCTGCTGACGGGCTCACCTGCTTACCGACCACCCCGTAGTAGGGTTCTTCGCGGTCAAGCAAATGCTCCGTATGCCCGCCCTCCTCCTGCATCTTCCAGTAGACAATGATATCAGTCGCCTCGCACGCACCGTTCGTGCGTACCGCATAGTTCACCGCATTGGCATTCTCACTCTTGCGAATGATCAAGACCGTTTTGTCACGATCTTCATCGATCTGTATCAGATCGCCGGCACATGCTGCCAGCATCAGACCTATGATGATAACAAATGAACAGCGCATACGAATCCCTCCCTTTCCATCATAACGCAGACACAAAAAAGACGCTATGCGTCTTGTGTATATATCCCCATCAACATGTTCCCAAAGGGTTTAGAGCTTCTCCAAATACCGATCAATGATAGCGGTCATGGTGTCGTAGGTAATGACACCATTGAGACGTAGCCCGTTGATGAAAAAGGTCGGCGTTCCTTTCACCCCAAAGCGAATACCTTCCTGCAAATCCTGCTCCGCCTCAGTTTTGTATTTTTCTGAGGTCAAACACGTGCGGAATCGCTCCGTGTTCAATTCAAGTTCCGCGGCATAGCCCACCAACTCATCAATGGTAGTGTATTGGTTTTGACGAGCAAACAATAAATCATGATATGGCCAAAACATCTGCTGGTCATGCGCACATGACGCAGCTTGTGCCGCGATCATACTTTCTGGATGAATTGCTGTGAGCGGAAAATCACGATAAATAAATTTAATACGGTCAGCGTATTCACTACGAAGGCGTTGCAGCGCTGGATGGTTTTGCAGGCAGAAAGGGCACTGAAAATCACTAAACTCAACAATCACCACACCAGCCTGGGGATTACCCCAAAACGGATCGTCCATCGTTTCTACCTCGCTACGACTCACCTGCGTCCCCACCTTCCCATACTGACTTGCATCAATTTGATATCCTGCAAAAACTTCATAGTTACCGTCCTTGATAGCAGTTTGGTAATAGTTAATTTGGGCAACAAACCAATAAACAGCACCGCCGATCATGATAAGGAAAAGGATTATAAGCACCCCCCACCACCGGGTATACCAGGGGCGCGTCTGTTCGACGGGTGACTGCAACTCTTCGAGAATAGGGTCTGTCATGCGATGGTGTTGTAATAAATTGCGCTCGAGAAGATACTGTACTATAATAGTATACACGATATGAGGCTTCGCTTCAAAAGCAGCTCCGTTGGTTGACAAAAATCACCCTACCTGCTACACTGGCCCTATTCTCAATTTTTTGAAACTCTTTCTTGTACCGCTATGATTTGGACAATTATTCAAGCTATCACTGCAATTTTGCTGATTATCACTATCTTGTTGCAAAGCAAAGGATCAGGCCTTGGTGCTGCTTTTGGCGACACCACTAACATTCAACACACCAAACGAGGAGCAGAAAAGTTCCTCTTCCAAGCGTCAATTGTCCTTGCGTGTATCTTTTTAGTCGCGTCATTTTTGAACGTACTCTACTAAATTCCTTGAGCTGGTCCTGCGCTGATGCGCACGACCTCTTACTCACTTACTACTGCCGTGGCATCATCTCGCGATGAGCTCGCAGCACCTCTCTTTGGGGGACACCATGTCTTCACAACACGACAATACCTCACCACAACAGACACCGCAACCGTCATTAGTGCAACGCATCACACGCGCTCTTGCCCGTTTTCGTTATGCGCACACACAACGCACACTGGACCAGCAGGGATTTCAACGCGCTTTCCGCGCAACAATCCCCAACCTTCGTCAGCTCAAGGCGTTGGGTAAAGTCTTGTCACCTGTCGAGAAAAAAATTATCAAAGGCGCTGCCGCACTTGCGGGAGCATCACTGCTTGTTTTTTTCTATCTCTCGGTCTTTCATAACTCAACCGTGACGCCCAAATACGGTGGCGAATACACGGAGGGCTTGGTCGGAGCACCGCTCTATATCAATCCTTTACTCTCGCAAACCAATGACGTTGACCAGGATCTGACCCGCCTTATCTTTAACGGCTTGGTGCGTTACGATGAAGCCTATGAAGTCATGCCCGACCTTGCGGAAAGTTGGAGTGTTTCTGACGACCGCACACAGTACACCTTTACCATCCGCAATGATGTCCGCTGGCACGACGGTGAAAAGTTAAGCGTGAATGATGTGTACTTCACCTTCCAAGCCATCCAGGACCGTAATTTCAAAAGCCCTTTGAACACGACGTTCCGCGGCGTCACTGCTGCAATTACCGGCGAACGAGACATCACCTTCACGCTCTCAGAACCGTACAACGGCTTTTTACAGGTCATGACCTTTGGTATTTTGCCGCAACACCTCTGGTTTAACATTCCTGCGACTAACTCGCAGCTTGCTGTCTACAATCAAAAGCCAGTCGGGACAGGACCCTTTACCTTTGAATCCCTCAAAAAAGACCAGTCAGGTACCATCGTCTCATACACCCTCAAGGCGTATAACAACTATCACCTTAAACGACCCTATCTTGATCGGCTCACCTTTAAATTTTATCCTGACGCCAAAACCGCAGTTGACGCGCTCAAAAATAAAAACGTGCAAGGGTTAGCATTTGTTTCAAAGGAGCTCCAACCAGAAATCACGCATCGCGCTGTTACGCTTCATGAAATGTACCTCTCCCAGTTTACCGCCGTCTTCTTCAATCGCGAACAGCAATCGTTTTTCTCAAACGCAAAAGTACAAGAGGCGCTCACGCTGGCAACCAACAAAGAACAGATCTTAACAACGGTACTCAATAACCAAGGAGCGGTCATTCACGCCCCTATACTACCGGGCTTTATTGGACACGATGAATCAATACTTGATACGTTTGACCCGGTACGCGCTGCAGAAATCCTCACTGCTGACGGATGGGCACTCCGCGAAGTTACCCTCAACCCTGATGGAACGCTCGCAGAAGAAGAGACTACTGAAGAAACAACGGAAGATATCGCAGGCGACGCTTCAACAGAAGACGAGGTGGCCACACCGCCTGCTCCTCGCACAGAGTCTGTTTTGGTGAAAAACAACACCCCCCTTGTCGTCACGCTTACCACTATCAATCAACCCAATTCGGTACAGCTGGTGCAACTGCTCAAAGAACAGTGGGAGACCATCGGCGTGAAAGTTGTCATCACAACAGTTGATCGCCAAAACTTCGCTACCGTCACCATCCCCGAACGTGAGTATGAGGCCCTCGTCTACGGTGGTATCATCGGATACGACGCAGATCTCTTTCCGTTCTGGCATTCGACACAGCGTGAATTCCCCGGCGTTAACCTCTCAAACTACGTCAATCGCAACGTTGACACGCTCATCGAAGATATTCGAAAAATTGACGACCCGGAACAAAAAGAAGCCAAGCTCAAGGAAGCACAGCAGCTGATTCGCAAAGACATGCCAGCACTCTTCCTCTACTCTCCTACCTACACCTATCCCGTCAGCAACAAAGTGCGGGGCATCAATGTCACGCGCATTAACTTGCCCTCAGACCGCTTCTGGACCGTCACTGACTGGTTTGTGAAAACCAAACTTTTCTTTAAATAGTACTGCTTCGTCAGTACCCTCTTCCCACTCGGGTAAGGGGATGCGGTATCGTGCACGGCACGGTACAGCGTCCTCTTAATCGAGTACGCTTTAGGCGACAACTGCCTCATTGAGGCACACTCAATTAATGAACATAATTAATTCACACGTGCACGACACGGACTTTCTTTGTGTCGTGTAACGCGTATAGAAAACTATGAACGAGAAACGAACACAGGAGGGATCGCCACGATCCCCACAACAGGGCAAGCCCCGCGGACAACGCGCTGGACAACACCCTTCACGAGGCGGCAATCGCCGCCCTCACAGCCGCTCACGCGGACCAAAACGCTATGCGCCGGGACGTAATATGCCCCGCATGCCAAAGTCACAAGACATAGGCGAGAAGCGCACCATGCTTGACCCACACGGCAAACCGGAGAAAAAACTCCGCATTGCTATTGTCGGTGGAGCCGAAGAAGTCGGACGAAACTGCACCATGGTTGAGTATGACGGTGATATCGTCATTATCGATATTGGTCTTCAGTTTCCCGAAGAAGACATGCCGGGTATCGACTATATCATTCCCAACATGTCGTACATGAAGGAGCGCAAAAAGGACATCAAGGGTGTCATCATTACACATGCGCACATGGACCACATTGGTGGTATCTCACACGTCATGGAAGAGCTGGGTAACCCCATCATCTATACGGGTGAACTGACCAAAGGTATTATCGAAAAACGCCACGAAAACTTCCGCAACAAACCGAAGCTGAAGTTCATCACAGTCAACAAAGACAGTAAGTTGAAGTTGGGTAAGTTTGACGTCGAATTTTTCCACGTCAACCACAACATCATCAACTGTCTGGGTATCTTCCTCAAGACCCCAGAGGGTAATATGATTCACACCGGAGACTTCAAATTTGACGATACTCCGTTGAACGACATGCCGACCGACTACGAGCGGTTCAAGCAAATGGGTCAAGAAGGCGTCGACATTCTCCTCGCCGACTCAACCAACGCGGCTCAACCGGGGCGCCAAATCTCCGAGTTCACCGTAACAACGGAATTGGACAAGGTCTTTGCCGACACCACGGGCCGCCTCATTGTAGGAACGTTCGCGTCAAACTTGAACCGTATCCAACAGTGTGTCACGCTTGCCGAAAAGTATGGACGACGCGTCATCTTGGAAGGGCGTACCATCAACAACTACGTTGATATCGCGCACGAACTCAAGTACTTCCAGGTCAATACGAAAAACCTCATCACCGCGGAAGAGTATGTGAAAAACCGCGATCGCTTCCCTGACGACAAGATTTTAATTGTCGGAACAGGTGCGCAAGGTGAGAGCAACGCCTTCATGATGAAGTACGTCACTGGCGAGCATCGCTTCATCCACGCGGAAAGCGGCGACACCACGGTCTTCTCGTCATCGGTTATTCCCGGCAACGAGCGAACCGTCTCAAATCTGAAAGACTCGCTTGCCCGCAAGGGATGTCGCATCATTCACTACGCAAACATGGACATTCACGCCGGTGGACACGCCAAGCAGGAAGACCTGCGTGACCTCATCCAGATGATTAATCCAACCTACTACGTACCGATTGAGCAGAGCCATTACAGCTTGCAGCAAAACGGATTTGTAGCCATCGACCATGGCGTACCGTCAGAACGCGTCTTCTTGACCGATAACGGACGCATCATGGAGTTCGAAAAGAAGGGCGACACCGTTGCCGGTAAACTCACGGATCTCTTCATCCCTACTGACTACGTCTTTGTAGACGGTCTGGGTGTCGGTGACGTCTCAGAAATCGTCTTGCGCGATCGCATGATCTTGGCAAGCGACGGTATGATTGTCATCATCGCAACCATCGACCACAAGACCGGTCGCC
>CAZIQD010000006.1:0-9991 GCA_964541715.1 uncultured Gammaproteobacteria bacterium | reverse complement strand
GCAAGCGACGGTATGATTGTCATCATCGCAACCATCGACCACAAGACCGGTCGCCTGGTAGGTAACCCTGACATCATTTCACGTGGCTTTATCTATCTGAAGGATAGCAAGGCACTCGTTGAAGAGACACGTCAAAAGGCAAAGAAAATTGCCATGAATACCGATGTTACCTCACGCGCCTTTGACGATCATGTTAAAAATCGCATGCGCGATGAGATCGGCGAACTGCTCTACAAGAAAACTAACCGACGCCCGATGATCCTTCCTGTGGTTATCAGCGTCTAAGCACCTCAAAAAGTCTGCCGTTTGGCAGGCTTTTTAGGTTCCTGTCATCGTAATTGAATCAAGTAGTATTTCGTGATACCCTATAGGCATATACTACTCTATGAAAAAACAAACCATTCTTTCCGGTATGCAGCCGACCGGGGAGTTACACATCGGCAACTATCTGGGCGCGCTCACC
This sequence comes from uncultured Gammaproteobacteria bacterium, assembly GCA_964541715.1. GTDB lineage: Bacteria > Patescibacteriota > Patescibacteriia > CAIXNZ01 > JADLGS01 > CAYRMM01. Next base: position 9,528 of record CAZIQD010000006.1, on the reverse strand, counting down.
AACTTCATCTCACTCCAAGAACAGCATGACTGTTACTTTTTTATCGCGACCTACCACTCACTGACTATCGCCTATGATCCAGCGGAAAAGCGTCAGCAGATCCGCAACCTCGCAAAAGCCTATCTCGCCGCAGGCGTCGATCCGCAACGATCTGTTGTCTTTGATCAGGCCGATGTTCCTGCGCACATGGAACTCAACTGGATCTTTAACACGCTCACGCCCATTGCAGAAGCGGAGCGCATGACACAGTTTAAAGATAAATCAACAAAAAACAGTAAAAATATTAACCTCGGCCTGCTCACCTACCCTATCCTGCAAGCTGCCGACATCCTCCTCTATCACGCAACTGCCGTGCCGGTTGGCATTGATCAGGTACAGCACGTTGAGCTAACGCGCAAAATCGCGCGCTGGTTTAACAATCGTTACGCGGTTGAATTTTTTGCTGAACCCGAAACAATTCTCACCAAAACTCCCAAAGTGCAGTCACTCCTGCATCCCGACAAAAAAATGTCCAAGTCTGACGGCGCCAATGCGTATGTCGGTATTCTTGATACTCCTGATACCATTCGCAAGAAGGTGAAGAAAGCAGTCACCGGCACGGGCACTGAAACAACGCTCCCGCAAGGTGCGGCAAACTTGCTCGCACTCATGGAAGAGTTTGGCGCTACTGATCGCGCCGCAGCATATCGCAAAGATATCAAAGCACAATCCGTACGTTACGGTGACCTGAAAAATGAACTTGCAGAAATCATCATCACAGCGCTGACCCCACTCCAAGAGCGCTATCACGAAATCAGCGATACTGACATTGATGCGGTGTTAGCACGCGGCGCCCAACAAGCATCTGTTGTCGCCAACAAAACGCTCACTGAGGTTAAAAAGATTATTGGCCTCACCTCATAACCTCTGTCGATACCACGCCCGAAAGCTCTGCCTCTCGGGCTTTTATGATACCTCTCAACAGACACGTACTCCATGAAAGTGCTCGTTGACAAAATTGCCGTATAATGGTACTATATGCAAGTATCTGTCCATTGTCGTATCTCTGTGTAGCCAGTCGCCCCCGCCCAGCGGGGGAGGAAAGTCCGGACACCCCGAACCACTCACTCTGTTCGGGTTCAGGGTTCTACCCTCGAACCTAACGAGTAAGCTATCGGTCGCGGTAGTGGATAACGTCCACCCATCCAACGGCAACGTTGTGATGAGGACCAGTGCCACAGAGACAATACTAGCGAGACTGCACATCAGTGCAGTCGAGCGTCTACCCCGCACTTTCTGTACCGTGATATACTGCCGGTATGCATTACGTTTATATCCTACAAAGCATCCAGCATCACTACAAAGTATATATTGGGCGAACCGATCATGAACCCCACGTTCGATTAAAGGGGCATAATGCAGGCAACACCAAGTATACCCGAGAATACAAGCCATGGAGATTGGTATATTTTGAGGCGTATCTCGACAAAAAGGATGCAATCAAGCGTGAACGCATGCTTAAACAGTATGGAAATTCGCTCGGCCTTTTAAAAAAGCGAATTGCCAATAGTCTCAAGGTTTAGAAAGTGCGGGGTGAACTCGGAAATCAAAGATTTCCTCGCAAAAGGTGAAAAGTGCGTTGAGGTACCCCACACATGTTTGCATCTTCCAAAACGGACTATGCAGGCGATTGCCACAGCAATCATACGGTGCCACAGCGCTCCCGCATGCGCGAGCATGATCGGGTGGTAAACTTCTACCTGGTGCAAGAGCAAACCTTGCGCATGTTCGCAAGAACAGGCGCATAAGTAGCTCGCTTGACCCTGCGAGCAATCGCAGGGCTAGATAGATGATTGGCACCCCTCACTTTCTATGAAAGTGAGGGGTACAGAATCCGGCTTATCGCACGGGGATACGACATTGTCCAGATACACATCCATTACCCCAGCTTGTCACGCTGACAGCATATTCGCGAGTCTCGAAAAGATGATATACTATCAACTATGAAACGATCACAACTCATCTTCACAACCGTCCTGGTTCCCGTTGACTTTCTGATGCTTATGCTCGCGGCAATTGCCGCGTACCGTTTTCGTATCGACTCGTTTGTGACCGACATCCTCCCTGTCATCTATGCGCTTGAGTTCAATAGCTACCTTTTTTATGCATTTCTTGCCGCACTCACCTGGCTTGTCGTCTTCGCACTCACCGGATTGTATGTGGTAAAAAGCAATCGTAAACTCAGCCAGGAGCTTGGCCGTATTTTTGTCGGCTGTTCTATTGGATTGCTGGTGATTGTATTTGGGATCTTTTTGCAGCGCGAGCTCTTTTCATCACGATTTATCATTCTTGTTGCGTGGCTCTTTGCCATCATCTTTGTCTTTATCGGACGCGCACTCGTCCTTGCTGTACAGCGCCAATTGTTTAAGCGTGGTTACGGCGCCATCAAGCTCGTCATTATCGGCACGGGGGAATACACCGACGTTATCAGCGCCGAATTGGCCAAAAACCCAAGTCACGGATTTCGCGTCATGGCGACCTTCCCAACTCTCACCGAAACTGCCAAGCAGGAGATTCTCCGCCTTCACAGTGAGTATGTTCTTGACGAAATCATGGTAACTGACACGACATTTGATAAAAATGCGATGCTTGATATTTTGGATCTCACCGAGGAACATCACCTTGGCTTTCGCTATGCGGCTGATATCTTCAACACCGTCGCCACCAACACCAAAGTCGAGCCAATTGCGGGGGTACCAGTCATTGAGCTTCGTAAAACACGATTGGACGGATGGGGGCGCGTCTTCAAACGCTCATTTGATATTTTTGCGGCGCTTTTCTTTATCATCCTACTTTCACCCATCCTCATCCTGACCGCACTTGCCGTTCGCCTCACCTCACCGGGACCAATTATTTTCAAAAACGAACGTGTCGGCCAGAAAGGAAAACTGTTTGATACACTTAAGTTTCGCTCCATGCGCGCCGAGCACTCAATCGGCAAGCAATTCAAAGACTCTGACAAGGCGCTTGCCTATGAACAAGAGTTGATCAAAGCAAAAAACACGCGTGCTGACGGGCCTATCTACAAAATCGCTGATGACCCACGCCTCACACGCGTCGGCGGATTTCTTCGGCGCTGGAGTTTTGATGAGTTGCCGCAGTTTTTTAACGTCTTGCGTGGCGATATGAGCATTGTTGGACCACGCCCTCATCAACCACGCGAAGTTGCCCTCTACGACAAGCACCACAAGCGCCTGCTGACCATCAAACCCGGTATTACAGGCATGGCACAGGTCTCAGGACGCAGTGATCTCTCCTTTGCCGATGAGGCAAAATTAGATCTCTTCTACATCGAGAACTGGACGCCATGGCTTGATATTCAGATCATCCTCAAAACCCCTATCGCGATCCTGAAAAATCGTAAAGCCGCCTAACCGAACAGCGCCATCCTGGCGCTGCTTTATCTTGCCCAAAATCATCCGTCGACAGTTGCCCAAATGCCCCAAGTTCGGTAAGATACCCCTATGCAACATCCATTAAAAGTGGCACTTGTCCACGATCAACTCAATCAAGCTGGTGGCGCTGAACGCGTCTTGCTCGCACTTGCGGCGCTTTTTCCTGATGCACCAATCTACACCCTTATTTATGATCAGGACCGTCTCAAAGGCTTTGAAAACCGTCGCGTCATCCCCAGCTTCATCCAAAACATGCCCTTAGGGAAGCGTAAGTTTAAATGGTACCTCCCCATGATGCCCGCTGCCGTCGAGGCACTCGACCTCTCGGGCTATGATCTTGTGATCTCTTCATCATCAGCCCTCATCAAGGGTATCATCACCGGGCCACAAACAACGCACATCTGCTATTGCCACACGCCGACACGTTATCTCTGGACAGATAGTACCGAGTACGCTGAGACGGTGCACGCGCCATTTTTTATCAAACGGATGCTTCCTTTGTATTTGAGCAAGCTTCGTGCCTGGGATCAACTAGCGTCTCAACGCGTTGATCACTACATCGCCAACTCAGCAACCGTGGCGCAACGCATTAAAAATTTTTATCGCAAAGATGCTACGGTCGTCTACCCGCCCGTTGACGTCGAACAGTACCCACAACCCGCAACTAACGATGAGCTGGGCGACTACTATCTCATGATCGGACGACTTCGTCCCTACAAAAAATTTGATCTTGCCATCAAGGCGTTTAACAAGATGCAGATCCCGCTTAAGATTATCGGTACCGGAGAACAAGAAGAGGAGCTCAAAAAAATGGCCGGACCGCATATCGAGTTTTTGGGCGCTGTTGATGAGGCAACGAAACGCGATTATCTGCGCCGCTGCAAGGCATTTATCAATCCACAGGTTGAGGATTTTGGCATTACCGTGATTGAAGCGATGGCAGCAGGACGACCGGTTATTGCCTATGGTGCCGGAGGAGCGACAGAAACCGTCATCCCCGGTGTGACCGGCGAGTTCATGGAAGACCAGACCTGGCCTTCGTTGGTCGATGTCATCCTTCATTTCAATGCACAGACATACGACCCACATCACATCCAATTACATGCGCAGCAATTCGCGACACAACACTTCTTTGCAAATATGCGTGCGACGATTGAACGAATTATGACGCACCCCGCTTCATCTCACGATAACCAGGCGTCATGAAAATCGGCATCGACGCACGTCCGCTCATGCAACCGCACTACTCGGGAGTTTCTGAGTACACCTTTCAGCTCCTGGCACATCTCTTCGCGCATGACCATGCCAACACCTACACGTTATACGCCAACGCACGAAAAAATCTTGAACACCACATCCCAAACTTTGCCGCTGCCAACGTGACAACACACGTTGATCATCTGCCCAACAAACTCCTCAACCTGAGCATGCGCTGCCTCAACGCACCCACACTCGACCAACGCGTCGGTGGCACTGATATTTTTTTCTGCCCCAACGTCAACTTTGCCGCTTTTTCAAAGACATCAAAGGTGGTAGTGACCGTCCATGACCTGAGTTTCTTACGACATCCTGAACTCTTTGATCTCAAGCACCGGCTGTGGCACAGTCTGAGCGCACCGCACAAACTGCTGCGCCGTGCCGACCATCTCATCGCCGTCTCAGAACACACCTCACGCGATCTCACGGAGCTGTTGGGAATTGCACCGGAAAAAATCAGCGTTATTCACGAAGGTGTTCATCCTGACTTTGCGACGCCACCAAACTCACAGGAGTGTGAACGCGTCCGTGAGAAATACAACCTACCCGACGACTACCTCCTTTTTGTGGGCACGCTCGAACCGCGCAAAAATATTGACTCTATCATCGCCGCACTCACTCCCGAGATGCCACCACTCGTGATTGCCGGGAAAAAGGGGTGGAAATATGGCCCCATCTTTGAGGCGGCACGGCGCACACGTGGTGCTGTACGATTCCTTGAGTATGTTGATGCCGCCGACAAGCCGGCGCTCTACGCGCAAGCACGCATCTTTGTCTGGCCATCGCTGTATGAAGGGTTTGGCTTACCCATCCTTGAGGCGCAGGCGATGGGCGTGCCAGTGATTACGGGGGCGCACTCTTCGCTTCTTGAAGTCGCGGGTGATGCGGCCCTGCTCGTCAACCCCGATCATATTCACGAAATCCAAAGTGCGCTCACCCAACTACTCGCTGATGCGACTTTACGCGACTCCCTCGTCAGCAAAGGGTATGCGAATGTAAAGCGCTTTAGCTGGGAACGAGCAGCGCAGCAAACGCTGCAGGTCTTTGAACACCTGATACAAAAGTAGCTTAAGAGACTAAGTGAGTAATTATGAGAATTGGCATTGACGCACGCATGATGGGTAAGGCGCAGGCAACCGGCATTGGTGTGTATATTCAAGAACTGGTTGCACGCATCATTCCTCATGACACTGATCATGAGTATGTTGTGTTTGTGAAGCCAGAAAACAAGCACCTCATGGATCCGTATCAACAGCTTGCGCATGTCACTATCGTCGTCACCCGCTGCCACTGGTACTCGTTATGCGAGCAAATTCTGTTCTGTGCCCAGCTCTACCGATATCGCCTAGATATCGTCCATTTCCCGCAATTTAACGTCCCCGTGCTCTACCGCAAACCCTTTGTCGTGACAATCCACGATGTCACCCCCTTACGCTTCCCTGGGCACACCAAACGCTCCCACATGCGCCGCTGGGCATTCCACATAATCTTCAAAAACGCACTGCGGCGAGCACGCACCATTCTAACCGTTTCACAGTACTCGCAAGAGCAGATTCAGTCATATTTTCCTCATCTCACCACACCTATTGTCGTGACGTATTTAGGTGTGGACAACAACTTCAAGGAGCGGCTGAAATATGATAAAATACAGGAAGTACGAGCTCGTTTCGGACTTGCCCAACCATACCTCCTTTCGGTCGGTGTTATGCGCAATCACAAGAACCTTCATGGTCTTGTGCGCGCTTTTGCCAAGGTACGCGACACGCATCACGTGACACTGGTAGTAGGGGGTGCACGCGCCAACAACTACACCGAACTGGACGAGGCATTGGCTGACCTCACTGCCGCGACACGAGACGCGATTGTCATGCCCGGCTTCATCGCCGACGCAGACCTGCCAGCACTCTACCAGGGAGCAGCAGCCTATGTCGTGGCATCATTTGAAGAAGGGTTTGGGCTCAACGGACTGGAGGCAATGGCCAGTGGTATTCCCGTCATCGCTTCACACGCCGGTAGCCTTCCCGAAATCTACGGGGATACAGCCACCTATTGTGATCCAAACGATACCGACTCAATCGCCGCTGCGATAACGCGCGTTCTGACTGATCCGTCATATGCGCAAGCACGTATTGCTCGTGGCACCGCCCACTACGGACGATACTCATGGGACGCGGCAGCACGCACAACACGCGCTGTTTACACCCAGTCGCCGTCCGACTCAATGTGATACAGACACATGCATGATACACGGTGTGCATGGGTGTGTATCTCATCGTCTAAGTATTCTCGCCAATCGACGACCCATGCCTGCGAAATCAGCACGCTCACCACAAAAGCGCAGTACGCCAAAAACTGCTTCACGCACCAAAAAACCTACTACCCGCACGGCGGCAAAGGCTGCTTCTTCGCGCACTCCAAAAAAACAAATTGTAAGGAAAACCGTTGCACGAGCATCTACAAAAGCTCCCTCTTTACGCACCTCAAAAAAACAAGTTGCTTCCAAACCAGCGGCACGCACGCTGCAGACATCTTCAGGTCTTCGCGTTACGCTACAAGCACCAAGCGCTCCACGCGCACGCACAAAGGTGTCATCATCACCAAAGCCAGCTCAACACCCGCAGATCACTGTCGCGCGCAAAGCTCCTTCTGCGCACGTTTTGGATTTGAAAAAACTCCAGCACGAGCAGGCAGTGCATGAATTCAAAGAAAACCACTATGCGCAGTATGTCGCTCATGAAGCGGATGCGTTGATCGCCAAGGCAGCAGCAAAGCTCAACAAGCAGACGAAGCGGCTCTACCGACAACTTCCCCGTCGAAAGCAAACCGCTACTCCAGTAACTCAGCTGGCTCCACAGCCACACACTATGACACAGCTATACTCCGTGGAGCTGGAGGGTCCTGATTTTATCCGCGAAACACTGGTTCGCAAAGAACATGCGCCAGCACGCCTGCCCAAATTTCAACTGCCCCGTATCGCCATGCCAACCGTGCGATTACCTCGGCTGCGCATGCCGTCACTCGCAGTTCCTCGTTTTGAGCTTCCCCGCATCATGTTGCCCAACCTACGTCTGCCACGTCTTATGCTCACGCCTTACGCGCAACGCGCTGTCGCAACATTTGTCCTTGCATCATTCATCCTCACCTCACCGCTTCTCGCCTATGACTATTATCAGAAGCTGAGCTCTACGAAAGGAAGCGTTCTAGGTGCAACGTATACCGCAATTGATCATCTCAAATCATCACAAAGCACGGCTCAAGATCAGAATTTCATGGCGGCTCAAGCAGAGCTTCAAAAAGCGCATGACGCCTTCGCTCAAGCACACACTGAACTCCGCTCACTACCACCTCTCGTCAACCTAATCGTCAAAGCGCTTCCTGAACGCAATCAAATCACGGTTGCGCAAAATCTTTTGACTGTCGGCTCACTGAGTACCGGCCTTGCAAGTGATGTCATGACGTTACTCGACAATACAACTGACCAGACACTGGCACAACGCATGACGCAGCTCATCGCGCTCCTCCATCAAAAGCAAAGTGATATCGCCACCATTACAAATTTGTTAACCTCAGTTAAACCCGAGTACCTTCCGGAGGCCTATCGCTCACAGTTTGCCCAAGTGACCGCAATCGTACCAATGCTTGATGCTGCGATGACGAGTCTTTTGCAACACGCCGAAATTATCTTAACCCTTCTGGGTAGCGAACAGCCACAACGCTACCTCGTCGTCTTCCAAAACAACAACGAAATCCGCGGAACGGGGGGCTTCATCGGCTCATATGCCGAAGTTGATATCGCCAAAGGCGCTATCACCAACATCACCATCCCTCACGGCGGTTCGTATGATCTCCGTGGAGGATTACGCTCAAACGTCACGCCACCACACCCCATCAGCGTGCTTAATGAGCGCTGGGAGTTCCAAGATGCAAACTACTTCCCTGACTTCCCGAAAACCGCAGAAAAGCTCATGTGGATGTATACCAACTCAGGGCAGTCGACCGTCGACGGCGTCATCGCCATCAACGCTACCTTCATGCAGGAGTTGCTCAAAATCACCGGCCCAATCTACCTCCAGGAGTACGACGCCATCATTACCTATGATAATTTCATCGATGTCGCTCAATTTGAGGCAGAGCTTGGAAACGATAAGGAGAACAACACGCCAAAGCGCCTCATCGACACACTTGCCCCACACATCCTTGATCGCATCCTCAACCTAACTGATATTTCGCTGACTGACTTGATGGGCGTGATTCAGCAAGGATTGAATACCAAAGAAATTCAAACCTACCTGCGCGATGAACAGGCTCAAGCATTCATCACCGAACAGCTCTGGGGCGGGCAACTTCTCGCAACTGACGGTGATTATCTCGCACTCATCTCAACCAACATCGCCGGGGGCAAAACCGACACCTATCTGGACGATACGGTCGATGTCGCTGTTGAAATCAAAGACTCCGGTGAGATCGTCAATACCGTTACCTTGACGCGTACACACAACGGACGCATAGAGGACCCACTCAGCGGCACCAAACACAATGACTATTTGCGCTTCTACGTTCCACTCGGCTCAGAGCTCATCACGTCAAGTGGCTTTGAGCAAATTCCCGCAGAAGCATTTACCACAGCGTCATACTCAACTGATCAGGATATCGATCTCGTTATCGAAGAATCAACCAAACGCATTGATCCCGCATCGCAAACACACATATTCCAGGACGGCGAAAAGACCGTCTTCGCAAACTGGGTCCAAACTGATGTCGGCGAGACCCAAACGGTCAGCATCACCTACAAACTACCGTTCACACTCGGCTCAACTGATGTCCGTGAAAAACCAAC
>CAZIQD010000005.1:26561-29412 GCA_964541715.1 uncultured Gammaproteobacteria bacterium | reverse complement strand
CATGGGCAGAGGTCATTGCGCCCGACTTTTTCTCCATTAAAGGTATTACGCGTCTCAGTTGCGACGGCGTTCACCGCGGTGTTAGCGGTCTGGCCCATCTGCTCGCTCTTTTCCATTGTTTTTTGCGCACCTTGCAACACCATCCGTTGAGGTTGCTTGGGCTGCTGTGCGGCAACCTGCTGAGCAACCATTGTCGAAATCTTGAACAATGAGGTTGCTACCTGCTTTTGAATTGACGCATGCATCTGATTGTACAAGCCGAATGCTTCTTTTTTATATTCAACAAGCGGATCCTTCTGTCCGTATCCGCGCAAACCGATACCCGAACGCAAGTGCGTCATATCTTCCAGATGCGCGATCCAGTGAGAATCAATCGCTTGGAGCAACATGCGCTTTTCAACGCGCACCAACGCTTTGACATCATCAAAGCTTTTTTCGAATTTATCATAATGCCGCTCCGCGATACGAATGAGATGATTGATGATGTGCGTACGTGCCTCATGATCCTCTTCATCATTTCCTGCTTCACCACGAATCTGCTCCAGCGTTTTGCGTTCTGAGGCGTCAACGTGCATCATGGCAGCCGCCACTTCATACACTTCCTTGAGATCCCAACGACTTTCTTCTGAAGCTCCCGTGTGAAACAAAACAACTGCCTCAATTTCACTGGCCACCATTTCCATGACCATCTCTTTGAGTATCTCATGCGCATTGTCAGACGAATCTGCATCCAAAATTTTAGCACGCATGCCGTACACAACGCTGCGCTGCTTATTGATGACGTCGTCATACTCGACCACGCGCTTACGCGTATCAAAGTTGTGACCTTCCACCTTCTTTTGCGCGCTTTCCAGCGATTTGGTGATCACTGAATTTTCAATCGGCATATCATCCGGGATCTTAAGTGTCTCCATGACGCGTGCGATACGCTCAGAACCGAAAATGCGCATCAGGTCATCCTGCAATGAGACGAAGAACTGCGACGAACCGACGTCACCCTGACGACCGGTACGACCGCGGAGCTGGTTATCAATACGGCGTGATTCGTGACGCTCAGTACCGATGACGTGCAACCCGCCCAGTGCGCGCAATGCCTCACCTTCTTCCTTGGCTCCCTCCGGCCCTCCCAAGACGATGTCGACACCACGACCCGCCATGTTAGTCGCCAAGGTCACCGCACCACGCGTACCCGCGCGCGCGATCACCTCTGCCTCTTTCTCATGGTTTTTCGCGTTCAACATCTGGTGCGGAATACCTTCCTTGTCCAATAAGCGTGATAACTCTTCGTTCTTTTCAATTGAAATGGTACCGATGAGCACCGGCTGACCCTGTTCATGACGTTGCGCAACCTCCTTGGCAACTGCCGTAAATTTTGCCGTTTCCGTCTTGTAAATCAAATCATTCAGATCGGCACGTTGAATCTGTCGATTAGTCGGAATCGCCACAACTTCAAGTCCGTAAATTTTGAAAAACTCTTCTTTTTCTGTCTCCGCCGTACCCGTCATACCCGACAATTTTTCATACATGCGGAAATAGTTCTGGAAGGTAATCGTCGCCAACGTACGCGATTCACGCTGCACTTCCAGATTTTCTTTCGCCTCAAGCGCCTGATGCAGACCTTCAGAATAGCGGCGTCCTGGCATTAACCGTCCCGTAAACTCATCAACGATCATAACTTCACCGTCTTTGACGACATAATCTTTTTCTCGTTTAAACAGCGCATGCGCTTTGAGCGCCGCTTCAAGGTGAAACGTTATCTGGTAATCCATCGTCGCCCACGGATCGGCACCCAACGCTTGTGCGATACGGTCCTGCCCCGCCTCAGTAAACGCCACCGTGCGCATCTTCTCGTCGATATTATAATCCTCGTGTGGTTTCAGAGACGCTACGATCTTGTCATAGGTATAGTAGTGCGAGGTACTTTCTGCACCCGGCGCTGAGATGATGAGTGGCGTACGCGCCTCATCAATCAAAATCGAATCGACTTCGTCGATGATCGCATAGCTCAATGTGCGCTGCGTCTTATCTGACAACTCAGTGACCATGTTATCGCGCAGGTAATCAAACCCAAATTCATTGTTCGTGCCGTAGGTAATATCTGCCGTATATGCTTGCGCGCGATCTTCTACCAAGCGCAGACGATCCATATCAACCTTAAAGGTGTTGAGCTGCTCCTTCACCTCCAACGCAGCCTCCTCACCTGCCTGCAATTCACCGTCAGCATTGACGTCCGCCTCCTCAACATCTGCCTTCGCATCCTTATCATATACATACGTGACACGCTGGTTTTGAATACATGACACCGTCATGCCAAGAAAGTTAAAAATCTGTCCCATCCATGAGGAGTCGCGGCGCGCCAAGTAATCATTCACCGTCACCACATGCACACCCTTACCAGCAAGTGCATTCAGATAAATCGGTAGCGTTGAGGTCAGCGTCTTACCTTCACCTGTCTTCATTTCGGCAATCGCACCGTTATGCAGTGTCATACCACCAATGAGCTGTACATCAAAATGACGCTGCCCGATCACGCGGCGCGACGCTTCGCGCACGGTTGCAAAGGCTTCCACCAAGAGATCATCAAGCGTCGCGCCGTTCGCAAGGCGCTCACGAAACTCGGCCGTCTTGGCTTGTAATTGCTCATCAGAAAGCGCCTGGAACTGCGGCTCCAGTGCGTTAATCTGTCCAACCAGCGGTTGCAGTTTTTTGATATATTTGGCGCTTGGATCGCCGAAGAATTTGTCTAGTTTTTCAATAATTATCGATGCCACATGCGTGTTCTATGAATTAAGCGGATATTTTGTAAACAACGGCTAGTGTATCACGCCCACCGTATTTTTTCAATAATACA
>CAZIQD010000005.1:24067-26461 GCA_964541715.1 uncultured Gammaproteobacteria bacterium | reverse complement strand
CTCGTGGATTGAACATGGCGATTCTTTTCTAGTGATTTCGGTTTTTTTCTTTGAACGAGGTGATTTCACGATGCAAGACATCTTTACAGGCATCAATTGCCGCATACAAGTCTTCCTCCACCTTGTCGGCACGAAACATACCTCCTGGATAGGTCAGGTTCACGCGGCATTTGAAGATCTCGCCCTTTTCGTGACGCTGCGTCGTCTTGCCAACCACGATATCTGCCGTCAGAAAATTATCCATGATCTCATCAAGTCCTCCTATTTTTTCCTCGAGATACGACTGAATTGCTTCACTGGAATCAATGTGCTCGTAGTTAATATTCAACTGCATACCTGTTTTTTATTTATAAGCTTTTTCACCATTAATGAGCAGCGTATCTTTGAACTGTTGCTTCAACTCCTCAGTCTCGGAAAATCGTAAAATTATCGTATGATCCGCCACCTTCGTAATATTATCGCTCTGCACCATCGTTGAGACGTTCGTATGATCATACAACGAAGCGATCATCACTACCTTTTCATCAAGGTTAAAGACGTACAGCTCAGTCATATCATCCGTCACCGGATGCAGAACATAGCGAAACCCTGGCGGCGCCTCGAAAAGATACTCTCGCTCCTGGTCAACGCCCGTATTGGTGCGGCCGTAGTCAAACGAGATAACGCCATTTACTCCGCTGCTTCCCAGATTATCATTATCAACCGTATCAACATACCACAGTGAGACCAATGCAATGACAATCACGACGGCAATACCCGCCACAACGGCAATCAAGCCGCGCCGCAATCGAAACGGCAAAGCAACCCCCTTGAGCTTCCATGGCTGCTTGTGTAACGACTGTTGTTCCCCCTGGTGTTCTGTATGCTTCATATGCGTACGTTATAAGATATGAGTAAGAATCTACTGATATGCCTGCTCGCCATCAACGGTAAGTGTCTGCTTGAACCGGCTCAACAAATTTTGATCATCCGCCTGCACGATCATAATCGTATGACCAGCAACTTGTGTATTGTTAGGATCAGCTGCAATCCAGTTCACACTCGTGTGATCATAGACAACCGCCGTCATGACCTGCACCTCAGATTCGTTGAAAAACCATAGCTCGAGGCTCTGTGCGTCAACGCCCTGCGCCTCATAGCGATATCGCGCCGGCAGATCAAAGACATAGGTTCGCGTGCTTTGAATATCAACATCATCACGCCCGATTTCGAGCTGGTGACGAGTCAACACCTCAGCCTGTGGCGCTCGCTGTTCGTCCTCCACGACATACAATGTAACAGCGTATCCTACCGCAATGAGAACAATGACAGCAAGTACGGTGATAGTCAGATTTCGTATTTTCATAACACTTGTGCTAATTGTAAAAACTCTTCTTCCGAGATTATTGGCACGCCAAGCTCCTGCGCTTTATCAGCTTTGGAGCCCGCATCTACTCCTACTATAACATAATCCGTCTTCTTTGACACGCTTCCCGAAACGCTCCCGCCCAGCTCGCGAATCATGTCTTGTATCTCGTCACGGGTGAATTTTTGTAGTGTTCCCGTGACCACAAAAGTCTTGCCCGCGAGCGTCGTGGCCTGTCGCTTGGGCGCGCGAACAGCCACCTCCGTAAGTAGCTCATCAAGCTGTCGAGCATGCTCTGTATCGCGGAAGTATTCCTCAATAGATGCCGCCACCACTTCGCCAATATCAGGGAGCGCCTCCAGCTCTTCTCGCGACATCGATCGAAGCGTCTGCACATCCCGTGCCTGCAGAGCGAGTGTGATAGCCGTTTCTTCGCCGACGTGGCGAATGCCGAGTGCGTAGATGAGACGGTGCAAGTCTATGGTCCTCGCTGCTTGAATTGCCGCGATCGTCTTATCTGCTGACTTCTGCGCGAATCCCTCCAATGCCAAAAGCTCTTCACTCGTCAGCTTAAAGATATCCGCAAAGGTCCGAACCAGTCCGTGCTGCGCCAACTGTTCGATGATTTTCTCGCCCAAGCCTTCAATATTGAATGCCTTTTTTGAAACGAAATGAATTAACTTCTCAACTTCAGTCGCAAAGCATTTTTTATTGGTGCAATAGTACGCAACATCATCTTCTTTCTTTTTTGCGACAGGACTACCGCACACCGGACACGTCTTGGGGGGCTGTACCTCCTGCTCCTTACCGGCGCGTAATTCCGGGATCACACTCACCACCTTCGGGATAATATCTCCTGCTTTTTCAATCACGACCGTATCGCCGATTTTAATCCCGAGGCGCTGGATCTCATCCCAGTTATGCAGCGTCGCATGCTGGACCACCGTCCCTGCCACCTGGACCGGCTCAAATGTCGCCAACGGCGTCAACACACCCGTTCGCCCAACATTCCAATCAACACGCTTCACCACCGTCGTCGTCTGCTCTGC
>CAZIQD010000005.1:19310-23967 GCA_964541715.1 uncultured Gammaproteobacteria bacterium | reverse complement strand
GTCGCAGCCTGCACCCCAGAAACGACCTCGTACGCGAAGAAGTCGAGCTCGCGCTCGGCCGTCAGCTTGGGATCAAGTTGACGTATCGTACCCGCCGCCAAATTGCGTGGATTGGCATACGCCGCCTCGCCACGTCGTTCCTGCTCTTTGTTGATACGCTCAAACTCTTTTTTGGTCATGAAAATTTCACCACGCACCTCGACGCGCCCCGGGACATCACGCTCAAGACGCAACGGAATAGCTTCAATCGTCTTCACGTTGTGCGTCACATCCTCGCCAATATAACTGTCGCCGCGCGTCGCCGCCGTCACCAACACGCCATCTTCATAGATCAACGCAATGGCAAATCCGTCAATTTTAAGCTCCACAAAATATTCAAACACCGCATCAGGTTGCAGCTTGGCGATACGCGCCTCCCAGTCGCGCAACTCGTCGTACGAAAAAATATCAACCAAGGACAGCATGCGTTTGCTATGCGTCACCTTGCTGAATTTTGCCAATGGCTCACCTCCGACACGCTGCGTCGGCGAGTCAGGCGTGATTAAATCAGGATACTGATCTTCAAGCTCCTGAAGCTCATGCTTGAGCGCGTCATGTGCCGCATCACTAATTTCTTGTGTATCCAAAACATGGTATTCGTACCGATACCGATTAATCAACTCTTTGAGTTTTGTGATACGTTGTCGTGCCTGTGCTTTGTCCATAGCTCATGTGCGTTATCCCCCACCTGACACGTTTCTTTAGTCGAGCGCCGGAGATGTGTTGATCGTCTCGGGATGCGCATAGTATGTACCCGCCTCCCCAAGATCAGTTTGCGTTTCTGTTTCAAATGCGACCGTATAGCTCTGTTCAATACCGATATACCGATACGACTTGCCTGCATCCGGATCGCGGGGCAAGATCATAAATTCAGTCACGCACGGTGTCTGAGCAGTCACAAAGCCACCTGACTCCTGATCGCAGAGCTTCGCGTGTGCCTGGCTACCCAGCACGATCGGCTGCTCGATGAGAGGGTATGATGAATGTTCGAGTTCATAAAATTCAAGTGCCGTCTGAATGCGGCGAACATCAACTAATCGTTTCGCATCGCGCGCGCGTTCACGTGAAGTATTTAAAAAACTCACCGCAACCAACGCCAAAACACCAATCAGCACAATGACAAAAAGTAGCTCAATGGGAGTAAATCCTTTATGGTTTCGTGTTGGCAACATAGCGATGCGTTATTGAGTTAAGCAGGGACCTTGGCTAAATCCATCGGGCGTAGCGCAAATCTGTCCGCGCATCAACCCTAGCGAGCGATGATTACGAGCCAGCGTGAACGTCATGCCATAGCTTTGCCCTCCATCAAATGTCTGGTAGACATATCCACCCGTACCGGCATTGGGAATCGTATGCATAACCACTCGCTCGCACGACTCAACCGATGAGGTAAAGCCACGTAAACAGAGGCGTTGTGATTTATGTTCTGCGCTGCCCAGCGGCACGACATCCGCATATATGGGGAAATGTGTGTTGACAGCGTAGGTAAATTCAAGCGCAGACTGCACACGAGCAATGTCAGAAATTGTTTGCAGATCAGCCGAACGAGATTGCAAAAACATGCGCAAAAAGACAATGCCGACAATCAGGACAACAACAATACCGCCGACAACGAGTGCCTCTGCCGCGGTGACGCCCTTATGTGCTGATCTTGTGCTCTTGTCGGATCTCATGCATGTTCTTTATGAATGCGCCTCTTCAAGAATCTTTTTGATCTTATCAACTACTTCTGATGGCATGAAATGCGCCTTGATCAAGTACCCTGCCGCGCCCAGATCAAATCCTTTTTTCACATCTTCTTTTTGCCCCAAGTTGGTGAGCAAAATTACTGGAATGTCTTTTGTGACATCTTCTTTCTTGAGATCCTCCAGCGTACTAAATCCATCTTTTTTAGGCATCAAAATATCCAACAATATAATGTCAGGCTTTTCTTCGCGCGCAAGCTCAATACCTTTTTCACCATCTTCTGCAGCAAGCACCTGAAACCCTTCAAGTTCAAATTTTGTGGTATACATGTCGACCAAAAAGTTGTCATCCTCCACGATCAAGATTTTAATATCTTTGTTTTCCATATGCGTGACCTAAGTTAATAGCTTATTCTTGAATAAAGGGTAAGAGTTCGGGTGTCGTCAGAACGCGAGGGTCAAAGTCAACACGTCCACTCACGACCTGCTGACCTCGACGGATACTTTGCCATCGGTCAGGAAGCAGATAGATCAGTCGCCGAGAGATTTCATTCATAGTCTGTCCGTTGTCAAAGATAACCGCTTCTTGGTTCACCAACCGAAGCTCCCCATTGTTCTCAACTAAGAAAATATCAGTTGTGTCCCGGAATGTAATGAGCGCTCCTGCCAGCGGAGTGAGCTCCGTATCAGGCAATGGCCCTGAAGGTTCTTGCGGCGTCGGTTCACTGGGGGTCGGTTCAGTTGGCATCGGTTCGGTTGGCTCTTGCGGTGACACGGGCGTGGTCGTTGGCGGCGTCTGTTCTGTCGGTAAAGAGCTGATCAGCACCCACACGCCATATGCACCTGCTGTCACCCCGAGCGCAATCAAGAAAACTATGATGCCCGCGCGCAGACGTCGCACAAGCCGTTGCCGTTGAACGTACCTGCCCGACAGGTCGACACTTTCTTCCTGCTCAATGTCAGGCGCAACTACACGCTTGGACTGCTTCTCTGCTGTGCGCCGCTGCTTTTGCTCTGCCTTCTGTTTTCGCTTACGGCCACGTTCTTGCTCGCGCGTCTCTTCAGGCGGAATATACATTTCGACCGGATAGTGCAGTTGCTGACTGGGCGGCTTTTTCTTGCCCCGTCGTGCGTTTTCTTCTTCTTTCAATAAATCAATTGCCATACAAGTCCGGTTAGCGGATCTTGGTCATGGCGAGTCCAAGTGCCACCGCATAACGCGGCCCAATTTCTGCCAACACGCCCTTTAACTCAACGGGGTGAATAATACGCGCCCACGGATCACCAATATACGTACGCACATCGGTTTGCGCCTCAACATGCTCAGAAAAACCTGCCAGGAGCGCAGCTCCACCCGTCAAAATAATACGGTCCAGCTGCTTTTCATTGCTCACTTGCTGATAATATGTTTTTTGTAAAAATTGAATCTCAGCAATAATCGGCCCCACCGCTTGCATAATCGGCTTAGGCATCTCTCCAAGATTTTGCTGTTTCATCAAGATCGGTAAATCAAGCTTATACTGCTCAGCCTCCTCCATCGTAATATTCATCGTATCAGCAAGTTTTTTGGTAATCACATCGCCACCAATATCAACACTGCGGTTAAACACCGGAATGCCATTGTCAACCATTGAGAGGCTGGTCGTGTTTTGCCCAAAATCAACGACCATGATCAACGAGGTGTCATTGCCGACCAGTGAACGAACCAACGCAAAGGATTCAATATCAAGGCTTTGTAGCTCCAAACCCGCCTGTGCAAAAATCTGCGAGTACTGCTTGACGACCTGATTGGAAGCAGCCGTAATGAGGAATTTAACATTCTTCAATGCCTCCTCCGGTTTTGCTTGCGCGTACTGCTCCGCATTAATGATCGTATAATCAAACTGCATCGTCGACGGATCGGTCGGCAAGATCTTCTCTGCTTCTTTTTTCAAAATAGTTTTGACCTTTGACGGGTCAATGAGGTCTTTTTTGAGGATGTTTTGAATCTTGAGTACGTAGGTAAATGTTTTTTCTGTGGGTAAAGCAGCAACCGCATACTTGGTGGTGCATTTTGCCTTATCACAAATTTCCTTGAGCAAGGTCGAAGTTACGTTGAGATTATCAATCAACGCTCCTTTGACGCCATCAGTGCGCGTCTTTGAGTATCCATAGGTCACTAACTGAGGCTTTCCTTGATTGTTTTTGAGCTCAACAACCTTAATCCCATCACTTGAGATATCAACGCCCAAAAAACTCTGTGGTTGCTCTTTTTTAAATAGTGCCACAAGCGCGATCTTAGTTCATAAGTCGTCTCACCTCCTCAGTATAGCACATACCCGGGCCATTGTTAACGAATGTTGTCAACAAGCAACACCCGCGCAAACGGCAGGTATAAGCGAAAAATGAGCCAAAATGCTCATTACCAGCTCTTCGTCGTCAGCAATTCTTATCACAAAAGCACCCTTTCGGGTGCCTTCTTAGCGATGTGCGTGTAATCGCGGACCAACAACCTCATCAAGCGACTCATTCACGAGCGCATCGGCCTCCTTGTTGTATTCGCGGCGAATATGCGTAAAGCTGACCTTACGAAAACCCGTACTCAAATTCCACGCCAAGACAAAAAGCTGTGCAATATTTTCATTTTTCACCTTATACTCGCGCTTGAGCTGCTTCACCACCAGCTCAGAATCCAAATAACAGACCACCTCGTCAGCGCCAGCCTCTTTGGCCATTTCAAGCGCCTTGATCAGCGCACGATACTCGGCCTGGTTGTTCGTCGCCTCACCCAGATACTCTTTGTGAGTTGCGAGAATGTCACCACCTTGATTTTTGAGCACAACACCAATTGCGGCCGGTCCTGGATTACCGCGTGCTCCGCCGTCGGTGTACGTGTGAATGGTAGTCATAGAAATAATAAAAGGTTAGAAGGTGAAAGGTTAGAAGGTGAAAGG
>CAZIQD010000005.1:17269-19210 GCA_964541715.1 uncultured Gammaproteobacteria bacterium | reverse complement strand
AAAGGTTAGAAGGTGAAAGGTTAGAAGGTGAAAGGCTACCTTTAATCTTAAATCTTAACCTTCAATCTTGAATCTTTATCCTGAATCTCAATATCTTCAATTTTAAGCTGTAATTCTCGGTTGCCATTCCATTCGTTGACGTCGACAGTATACGCAAGGTCGATGCGGGTTCCGGGTGTCAGCTGTGGCGCGTACTCACCAAAGCCAAAGGCAATGGCATTGAATGACTTGAGCGTTCGCGGGTTGCGCACACGCAACTTGAGATGCCGTTCATCGCTCCCCACAACACGAGCCTCTTCGACCTCAAGATCACGGGTTACAAAAATCGGCTCAGGGTTTTCTTTGCCGCAGGGTTTCAGCTGCTGTGTCAGTTCATGCAGCTTCCAGGTAATCTGCCCGCTCTCTAGTTCAGCATCAATGACCAGCTCCGGCCGCAAATCTTTGCCGGCAAGCGCTTCACGCGCTGCTGCTTCAAATACCTCGCGCACCGCGGCAAGCTTCCCCTCATCAGGCTCCAGAGAGAACCCGCATGCCATCGCATGACCGCCTGCCGTGGTAAATAATTCACGATGCTCATCAAGCAACTGCGCCATATCAAACCCCACGACGCTGCGGCCCGATGCCGCAATGCGATCCTCGAGTCGCGTCGCCACAATCACCGGCTTACCGATTTCCTGCATCACCTTCCCTGCCACCAACCCGGCCAAACCGATGGGCCAATCGGTACCATACGCAAAGACAAGGTAACGCTCATCGATATCCTCAGGAATTTGGGCAAACACCTCCTCAACAATTTTTTCCGTAAGTCCTCGTCGATCAGTATTACTCTGCTCGATGCCTTTTACCAACTCAATCGCTGTCTCTTCATCTGCCGCCATGAGTAATTCATACGCAGCATTAGCATGATCCATACGTCCCGCAGCATTCAGTCGCGGGCCAATGACAAAGCCGATATCAAAGGGCGTGATCGCTCGGTCTCCATAATTCCAAATACCCGCGTTTTCCATGAGCTTTTGCAGGCCGATACGTCGTGTCTTTTGCAACACAACCAATCCGTATTTTACCAACACGCGGTTTTCATCAAGCAGCGGCATCATATCAGCAATCGTTGCAACGGCCACCAGATCAAGGAGCCACTTGTCATACCCCGCACTCAATCGAGGCGTTGTCTGCTGCTGGTCGTGACGATACAAGGCTTGCGCAACCTTGAAAGCAACCCCTGCACCACACAAGTACCCAAAAGGGTATGTGTCGTGATGGTTTTGCGGGTTAATAAGCGCAAAGGCAGGTGGCAATGTTTCGGGCGCGTGATGGTGATCCGTCACAATCACGTTCATACCCAACGCCTCCGCTTGCGCTACTGGCTCCACGTTTGCCGTACCGCAGTCAACAGTAATTAAAAGTGTTGTACCCTGCTCATGCAGATATTTGACGGTATTGCTATTGAGGCCATATCCTTCTTTTTCACGATGTGGAATATAGACATCAACCGTACCTCCCAAATCACGTAACGTACTCACGATAATTGCCGATGAGCACACACCGTCCGCATCATAATCCCCATGGACGGTAATTTTTTCCCCCTCAGCAATTGCCTGCATAATACGATCAACTGATCGCTGCATATCAGCAAACAAAAAAGGATCATGCGTATCCTGTTCATAATCCGGATTGAGGAACTGCTCTACCTCCGCCTCCACGGTAATCCCTCGATTTGCCAATAACTGCACAACCACTGGATCCAGCTCTGGAAATTGTTCTCGTAGCGGCGCGCCAATCGGCTCGCGCATGACCCACCGTTTTTTCATACAAAAAGTTACCTCTTATACGCCAAATCCTGAAAGATACGGCAGGATAGTAAATAAAATCATGGCGAAAATCAAAACAACTGCCATCACGGTCCATGCTTTTTGCAATGCTGTTTGTTTGTGTTTTTTCATA
>CAZIQD010000005.1:3352-17169 GCA_964541715.1 uncultured Gammaproteobacteria bacterium | reverse complement strand
CGCGATGCGCCTCATCTCGATACACAATCATTGCCAATGATTCAACAGGTTCTTCGGCTACCGCAATATCCATCTTCACCACATCAGCATCCTGATATCCTGCAAATTCATAATTGATCGACGCATATCCTGAGGTCGCTGACTTTAGTTTATCATAAAAGTCGGTCAAAATCATCGCCAAGGGGACCTTATAATGCAATACAACGCGCTGATCAATGGTCGTTCCCGTGGTGTCTGGCGATAAATACTCGGTGGTGATGTACTGTCCGCGTTTTTCGGCAAGCAATTGCATCACATCACCCATAAACTCAGTTGGCACTACGATATCAGCCTTGATCATCGGCTCTTCAACGCTCTCAATAAAGTTGCCCTCCGGGAAATCTGATGGCGATTTAATAAAAAGTTGATTGTCAGCAAGATCCTGCAGAGCATCATGCTCTGAGCGCATCTTCAGCTTCGCATCTAAATCTTTTTTGAGTCCTCCTGACTTGAGCGATACTTTATACGCAACGGACGGAACCGTCACCACGAGCTCTAAGTCAAATTCGCGCTCAAGACGTTGTTGAAAAATCTCCAAATGCAACAGGCCCAAAAAACCACAACGGTATCCTGACCCCAGTGCATTTGAATTTTCCGGCTCATACTGAAGCGCGGCGTCATTAAGCTTAAGCTTACCAATCGCCTCACGTAGCTCATCGTGCTGGTCACCTTCTTTGGTGAAAATTCCGGCAAAAACCATCGGAACTGCCTCCTTATATCCCGGCAATGCCTCAACTTCTGCATTGCGCAAGGTCATGGTGTCACCCACACGACACGCTTCAACCTCTTTGAGCCCGGTGACGATATAGCCGATCTCACCCACATGCAAGGATGGCTCGGGGTTCAGAAATGGTCGTAAATACCCCAAATCTAAAACTTCAAACGAGGACTTCGTCGCAATTGTCTTGAGCGCCTGCCCCTTCGTCGCTGAGCCATCAACAACGCGCACATACGCAATCACACCTTTGTACTCATCGTAATAAGAGTCGAAAATAACAGCACGGAACGGCGCACTCTCGCTACCCACCGGGTGCGGCACGCGCTGCACGATAGTATCCAAAATTTGTTCAACATTTTCCCCCGTCTTTGCCGATACAGAGATAATTTCATCTTCTTCGCAGCCCAACAAATTCATGATCTCAACCTTTGTCTTAGCAACATCAGCATTGGGTAAATCAATCTTGTTGATGACCGGAATGACCGTGAGGTTTTGCTCAAGTGCCAAATAGAGATTTGCAATGGTCTGCGCCTGAATTCCCTGCGTACAGTCAACCAGCAACAACGCACCCTCCACCGCAGCAAGCGATCGGGATACTTCGTAGGTAAAGTCAACATGTCCGGGCGTATCAATCAGGTTGAGTTCGTACTCTTTCCACTGCATACGTGCTGGCTGGAGCTTAATCGTAATACCGCGCTCCTGCTCGAGCTCCATCGTATCCATCATCTGCTCACGCATCTCACGCTCAGTGACCGTATGCGTCAACTCCAAAAGACGGTCAGAGAGCGTACTCTTACCGTGGTCAATGTGGGCAATGATACAAAAATTACGAATATTGCTCTGTGGTGTATGCATAGTGTGCTTCAAAAGTATCCCTATAGTATCATGCTTACGACGTTCAATCAATCCTTGGAACTTGCGGGTTTTTTATATTCTGGTACACTCTGTGCAGGAGGAATGGTTCATGATCAAATTGCTCATTATCGACCCCAGCAAGCACTTCGCTGAACTGCTCGCTGCAAAATTCAAGGAGCTGATACCACAGGTTCGCATAGTCTGGAAAGCTTCCTATGCAGAGGGGTTTACCGTTCTGGAAATGCACCCCGATACCGACGCCCTCATCGCCCCCTTCGTGGACGATCAAGGCGAAGCTATCTTTGACCACTTGCTTGAGTTACGCGCTCAAAACAATACGCGGCGCTACTTTCTCTACTCACCGGGCGGACAAGTTGCTCAAAAAACCAACGACCTGTGCCGTGAGTACGAGCAGTTTGGCGTTTACCCGAACTGTCTGAGTAAGAGCGTTCCGACACTCTCGACCACCGTCGTAAGCATTCTTTTTTAACGGGGGAGCCCAGCTCCCCCCTTTTTTATTCCCGAAGATTAATCAACCGTCACATCAATACCTTCTTCACCCAAGAATTCTTTCTGCTTGAAGAGCTTGCGCTTGAGCGAGGCAAGGAGGGTCGTGAGTTCTTCCATGTTAATCACAATGCCGACGAGTACAAAAATTCCTAACCCCACCACTCCCGAAATAAATCCTTGCGCAAAGACAGCTCCAAATGTCTCAGTTCCAAAAAACGATGCAACGCCAAATTTCATGAATTGCGTTACCACCACCATTGCAACAGTTGCTGTGATAATTTTTGCCAATGACACCAGCATCACCGACTCCCGCAAGCTTCCCACCTTGACGCGCAGCACGATCCAGAGCACGAGGAGCTGAAAGAGCATCCCCGCTGTATACGCCAGCGCCAAGCCGCCGACACCCATCTCAATCGGATACCCCATGAAGGTAAATGGTTGTGTCAAAACAAACGCCAACCAAACATTAAGCGCAACTGCAAGCACTGCGACCACAAAAGGCGTCAGTGAATCTTTGAGCGCAAAAAACCCGCGCACCACAAGCGGAATAAGTGCCTGCGCTGGCAGTGAAATCGCAAAGATTGCTAAAGCGTCGGCAGTCGCGATGGTTGCCGGCCAATCAAAAAGGCCACCTCCCAAGATCACACGAACAATCTGGGCGCGCAGGACAATGAAGAGTGCGGCCATAGGAATCATGAAAAACAGGATCTGACGCACCGTATTAGAAAACGAAAGCGTAAACTCACTCAGATCAGCGCGTCGCGCTAACTCACACAATGTCGGAAACGCCGCGATGGCAAACGAGATGCCAAAAATACCCAATGGGAACGACTGAATATTCATAGCAAAGTTAAAAATCGTCAAACTACCAGCAGCAAGCATGGTGGCAATAATGGTAATCACCACAAAATTCACCTGCGTCACCGCAAGCGACAAGGTGCGCGGCCCCATAATCTTCAGCAGATGTCTGAAGTTTTTATCCGAAGGATTCCAGATGGGCTGAAATGAAAAACCCAGGATACGCGCTGAAGGCAGCTGAATCAAAAGATGTAGCAAAGCTCCCAAGACCACTCCGTATGCCAGTCCGATCACACCCCACAACGGCACAAACACCAGGGCGCCAAAAATAATACCGAGGTTGTAGACGATGGGCGCAAGCGAGTAAACCAAAAATCGCTTGAGTGACTGCAATATCCCTCCAAACAAACTAGAGATTCCCAACAGCAAGGGGCTCGCAAACATAATACGGGTTAGCATAATCGTCATCTCAAGCTTCTCGCCGGTAAACCCCGGTGCAACGTAGGGCATCATCCACGGCGTTGCAATAAACAATGCCGCACACACCACCAACAAAGAAATGGTAAGAATCGCCAAAACATTGTTTGCAAACTTCCACGCCTTTTCCTCATGCTCTTCGATAAGGTCAGAAAAAATGGGAATAAACCCTGCGCTCAGCGCACCGAGCACAATTAAGTTAAAGAGCGTGTCAGGCACACGAAAAGCAGCGTAATACGCATCCAACACGTCACCGACACCAAACTGGGAGGCAAGCACACGATCACGGATCACACCCAACAAACGCGATGCCAACGAAGCGCCGCCAATGATAATGGCGGCGCTCGTGATAGACGTTGATTTACCGTTTAATATTTTTTTGAGCATTTACCAAAGAATCATCCATAAGCCAAAAGCCGCTCCCAACTGAACAACTGCTTTCACGAACTTGAGTGTGCGGAATTTTTCCGAACGAATATCCCGCTCAGTGACCGCCTTTTCGGCACGCAACAAAACTGCCAACATGATCAGTAACGGCACCATGAACATCAAGCTGTACACCAAGACATACCAGAGCGTTGTCTGCCACTCAAACACCTGTGCCAAAACGCCAACCGACGCCAGGTAGAGCGGAAGCGAACACGGCAGTAAAAACAGCGCCGATAAAACACCTAGTCCAATCGTTGTAGGAATATCAACTTTTTTCATATACGATCGAATCTGGTGACGCTGTGGCGAGGCAGTATCAAAGGCGATCTTCTTGCCCATAACATAATCCTGCAGATTTAATACACCGGCAATAACGAGAACACTTACCAGCACCCAGTTCAGCAGCTGGCGAATGAGTCCATACGACTCCCAACCCAGCAACGTCTGAATACTTTGCGCCAAAACAGCCCCGGCAAAAAAGTACGTCAACCAGACGGTCAGCAGATAGATGAAGCCGATGCGCATCGAGCGCTTACGATCTTTAATGTGAATGACCAGATACCCCGCAAGCAGCAACATAAGAGTCAGTGCACAAACATTGGTGCCGTCAATCAATCCGGCAAGCACCACCAACCCAAAGCTCAAACCACGGTTTTCAAGTGATGCTGCCTCTGCAAGTCCCTGCTCTTCCACCTCTTCCACCACGGACAACTCCGTTGCATGAAAAACACTGTGATCAGCAAAAACCGCCCCCGGCATAAGCGCCGCAAACGACAGAACAAGGACCAGACTCAGGCGTACCATCATGTTCATATATTCGTAGGATATACGAAAAGAGCGCCTTGTTCAAGGCGCCCTTTCCCACCGTGTTAGAAATACATCGGCTGTTGTGCTTGCAACTCACGTTGCGTCTGGTTCCGTTGTGAAAAAATACCCTTCACAAACGCCTGTGCCATACGCTTATTGCGCACATGCTTCATCCAAACGCCAAACCGACTATCGTTGCGTAGCTCATCATAGGTACTATATTGCAGCGCGAGCTGCTCAAGTATCGAATAGAGCGAACTTTGTATATGACCCATAAACTACCCCCTTCCAACGCACCGCAATGGGCGCGTCTAGTATTATGAATTATGAAAATGTTCACGCGCTGTAGCACAACCCCCTCTCAAAGCTGCACCACCGCACACCTTTAGTATAAAAAGAATAAGGCCTTGTATTCAAGACCTTATCCGTGGATAACGCAGTCAGCGTTTTTTGACAGAAAGTTATCCCCACCTCTTCGCTCAAGCTTCGAGGTGCAAGCAACTCTTCGCTTAAGCTTCGAGGTGCAAGCAGCTCTTTGAACCAGGATGGGGTTCGGCTCTCTGATCAGCTACTCTATGAACGTCTTTTTTTGAAATGCCATATTGCAGCAACAATCACCGCAAACAATCCGACAAAAAGCGCCCCAACGACTATGGGCTGATTTTGAAATGGGAGATCGATATTCATGCCGTAAATTCCCGAAAAAAGCGTCAGTGGCAAAATAGCAACTGAAATAACAGTCAGCAGTTTAATGACTTCATTGGTACGATGCGAGATCAGTGACTCGCTCGTCAGATACAACCCCTCCAAAATCTCCTGTTGATTGTTGATGATGGCACTGACCCGTTCAATGTAGTCATCAATGTCATCATAATATTCCCCCACATCAACCTCTTGGGTGGTTGCCTGCGCACTTGCTGCCAAATGATTAATGACATTTGCCTGCGGCACCATAATACGCTTAAAATTCAAAATATTGCGTCGAATAATACCAATTTCTTTGAGCGCCTTTTTGAGATCTTCTGTCTCGTAAATGGTCTGCTCCAACTCCCCCAAAATCTTCGCGAAATACGTCGTCACTGGATCATTGGATTCGGTAAAGACACTATGCAAAATACTGTACAGCAAATAATGCGGGCCATACGAAAAAAAATCGCGCTGCACACGCTCATTCCCAGAAATTTTAAAAAACAAGTCTCTCATCGCACGAAAATTCGTCTTTTGGATAGTTACCACGTAATCGGCTCCAACATAGATATCGAGCTCATGAGTCACCACCCGTCGTAGGGATTTTTTAATTTCAGGAAACTGAAAAACACCGAAGGCATATGAGCGGAACACATCAACCTTAGAATTGTTTTGGTGTGACTCAACATCTTTAAGCGTCAGCGGATGAAATTTAAAGGTGCTTTTTAAAAAAGCAATATCGGCTGCTTCAACATTCGTGAAGTAGTACCAGGTGAGTCCGTTTCGTTGTATCGTTTTGTGCGCCATACTATTCTATACGAAATAAAGATACTTCATGGAACGGCGTGTCGCACGGTAATCAGGACACCACTGTTCGACAATATTCCAAAAGCGCGGCGAATGGTTGAATTCGGCAAGATGCGCGAGCTCGTGCACCACCACATACGTCACCATTTCATCGGGCAGCACACCGAGCGTGTAATTAAACGAGAGGTGCCCGTCATGACTACAGCTCCCCCAGCGCGACTTGTAGCGCTTCACCGCAACCGTCTTGTACGAAACACCCATCAATACCGCATAGCGATCAACAGCATTTCTGAGGCGCTCATGCGCACGTGCTTTCACGACGGCAAATGGTTCATCAAGGGTAATACATAAACCCTTTTCAAACAAACGGCACTGGCGAGTAATCCATTGCTCCTTTGCCGCTACAAAGCGTAGCGCTTCGTGAGTAGAACAGTGCCACGGCATGGAGACCGCAATCCCTTTCGCCCCCACTTCAATGCGCACGGAACGCATCCCCTTCTTTTTACGTAACTGCACCAGACGCTCAACGCCCGCCAGCATAACCGTCTGCTGCCGCATACTACAAAATCACAAAGCCGGTATTAAGGTACGTCGCGTACGCCACCCATACTGCGTATGGGATGAGGACAAGCGCAACTGTCCGACGTCGTCGCCACGCAAACGCCACCAAAGCTATTGTTGTGCCTAAAACAATCAGAATATCAACCAGCGCCACTACCGGCATGTGCAGCGTAAAAAACAGATAACTCCACGCCGCATTTGTTGTCATATTTATGACAAACAATGCAGCAAAAGTGCGGCGTGCCGATGCATCACGCTCACGCGCCATAAACGTAAATCCCGCATACGCAATGAGGACGTACAACGTCGTCCAAACAGGTCCAAAGACCCATGAAGGAGGTGTTCCGGGTGGCTTGGGCAACGCAAAGTACCACTCATCAACGCGAGAACCAAAAGCACCGACGAGCGCCACGGCGATCACCATTAACGGATAGAGATACGGCTCATATCGACGAAACTTCATAGCATTTATAATTCACGAAGACGAGCAAGAATCTTCTCTCTACTCTCTTTGTGAAAAACAGAGACAACCAAGAGAAGAAGTAATGAGATTTTGAGGAGTTTTTTGAACATAGGGGCAAAGGTTAAAAATTAAGGATAAAGATGAAAGGTGAAGGTTTCCGCCAAAGGCGGATCCGCCTCCGGCGGAAAAGATTAGAAGATGCAAGATTAAGGTTAAGGTTAATAATTCATTATTAATAATTAACTATTAATTATGAAACTCCCCCCATCTTCACAATCGCATCGAATTCTTTTTTACGAACGGGTTGCACGGAGAGGCGGGAATTATGCACGAGCACCATGTCACGCAAGGCTTTCGTCGCCTTAATCACATCAAGTGTCACGGGGTGCTTGAGTTGCCGCACTGGTGTCAGCGAAACACACTCCCAGGTTCCCGTCGTATCAGTAGGGTCCGCGTGAGCAGTGCGCGACACGTGCGCAATCCCGACGACAGCCTTCTCATCAACGGAATGGTAGAAGAGCACCTGATCACCCTGCTGCATAACCCGCATATTATTGCGCGCTGCATAGTTACGCACACCATCCCACTCGGTGCTTCCATCACGCTGCAAGTCATCCCACGAGTAGGTGGATGGTTCTGTTTTCATGAGCCAGTAGTGCATCTTACTCGAAGCGTACGGGAATAATCAGCTCGTCATCGTTTTCCGGCAGTCCTGAGGGGTTATCACGATGCAAAATAACACGACCTGTCGGTGCTGTCGGTTCGGCAAATTCAATCGTGCGCGCATACGGCACAAATGATTCCGTCATCCACTCGTCCTGCGCCTCAATATAGGTATGTGCCAAGACAACGCCATTGGCATCTTCGATCGTCACCGGAAATGACGCCTCAAAAAACCAATACCCGCGCGCCTCGCCTTCGATAGTAATAGGGCTGGTAATCAGGTCATTTGGCCGCGGATACGTTGAACGGATAAGATTCATCTTATCCAACTCATTACCAATATCTTCTGTATACGTCACCCCATGTGCCGCACATTTGCGTGGGTAGCTTTCCATCACCGGATTACCGGCCTGGGCGCATTCTTCAAATGACGTGATGGTTGCCGGCTTTTGATCTTTGAGGTCGTTCACCTGCTGCGACTGGTTATACCAGTAAAATCCGCCGATCAAAAGAACTGCAAGTCCGCCGAACACGATCAGTTGTAACAATTTTTTTTTCATACACCTTGGGTTAATTAAATTTATTGACCTTCAAAGCAATGTCCTGCCCTCAGATAATCACTCATCGTTGGTGCTGCACCAGCAATAATTGCGTCAACTCGCTCATCGCCAAGTTCCTCACGCGCGCACGCCTCCTGTTCTGCGGTAAAGGTTGTAGACACTTGCGAGACGTCAACACCGACTGCTTCTAAGAAAATCTCTTGCTCGGTTGTCAGAGAAGGATGATCATATGGTGAGGTTGCTCCCTCCTCTTTGCTCGCCTGCCATGCTTGCGGTAATTGAGTGACATCAACGCCAAAAGGTTTCGCGTACATAAGGTATCCAATCACGATAGCCACCAAAATGATCAATGCGACAAACAAAACTCCCATTATCAAAAGAATCTTTTGCCACCACGTTAGGGTTGTTTGAAACTGCTTCTTCATGAATTCAGTATAGCACATACCTGAGGTAAACAAAAAACCCGCGTACGCGGGTTGTTTTTTGTTGGGGTAGTAGGATTCGAACCCACGATGGCGGGACCAGAACCCGCTGCCTTACCGCTTGGCTATACCCCATCAATAAGTAGGCGTAGTATAGCAAGTGGGGGTATTTTTTTCAAGCCTCGCTATTCTATATCCGCCCATAATCATCTTCATAGCGCACAATGTCGTCTTCGCGGAGATTTTCACCGTGCTGAACTTCGATAAAAATACCTTTTTCTTCTGAGATACACTTGGGGCGATGCTTTGCGCCAATATTAATAAAGACAATATCTCCGGCGTCATAGATATCCTTACGGTCGTCAATTTCTATCTCAAACTGCCCCTTGATAATAAGCCAGTACTCCTTGCGGTGATTGTGCGACTGCAAACTCAATCGCTTCCCCGGATCTACTTCGATGCGCTTCACTTGAAAATCCTCACCCTGATCAAGGATGGTATAACTCCCCCACGGGCGTTGATCGGTATGTCCTATTGGATCAGTGAATTGGGTCATAGAAATTGGTTAATGGTTGATGGTCAATGGTTAATAGGATCAGGTTAATAATTAATAATGAATTATTAACCTGATCCTCCGACCCTAGGTGCTTCTTATATCTTCTCCACTATTCTACAATCCTGCCGCCGAATGCCTGCACGAGATTTTGAATAAGGGCATCAGATGTCGGCTCGGGTTGCGTGATGCGCGGCGCGTCATTGAGGGTCGCCTGTGGCGGCGTGGCATCTTGAATGATCGATGTTGTGTTCACTGCGACGGCCGTATCCGCCACGAACTCCACCTCATCATCATTGGTCACCTGCGCGATAAAGTCGGAGACATAGTCAGCTGGTAGCACCTCTCCTTTAATTGCCAGTGCTACACCATACGCCGTAGCGCATGCCGCGCACAGCGTGTCATACGAATCACCGTTCATGACGCGATCCTTATGAAACGGGTACTTATACCCAATTGTCACCACATTACCTTGTACGTGCAGCGGCTCGGCGGTCTTGAGAATCAGCACGAGGGATGGGTTGGTTTGCTGTAAGACGCCCAGTAAGTTATTCCACTTCTGCTTAACAACCTCAAGCGCAATGATTGCCTCACCCGTCTCCTGCGGCGCAACGAATGCCGACGCTGCGACGTCCTGCACTGCAGATTCTTCAGGTTTCGACTCAATGACCGGCGCTGATTCAGCGACTACTGGCTCGTCTGGAGTTTTTTTTTCGGGAACTGCTTGCGCTGAAGCTTGCTTTGCCGGAGTTGGCTGCGCCACAGCTGTTTGCTGCTGTGCCGGTCGGGCTGGTGGTTGTGCTGGAGCCGCACCTCGTTCGATAGAACGCAAGACAGCAATCTCCAGTGGCAACTGCGGCATAATCGCATGCTTCACATCAAGCCGCTTCTGCGAAAAGATATCAATCATCGCCACCACGTCACTTGTCGTCAACTCTTTGTTGAGCCGCAAGATTTCCTGCTCGATACCCTGAGGAACCGTGCTCAGATGTTTCAAATCACCCGTCACCTGCACCACCATCATAATGCGCAGCAGTTCGATGAACTCCTGCATATACTGACTCACATTACCTCCGTGATCTACGAAATCAGCAATCTGCTCAAATGCACCGTGCGCATCCTTACGCGCAATACAATCCACCAGCGCGACACCGAGCTGCATCGTTGACTGCGGCAAAATCAATGAGGCGACTTCTGTGGTAATCTCTTTCTCGCCAAGCGCCATGATCTGCCCCAAGAGACTCTCTGCATCGCGCAAACATCCTTCTGACGTGACAGCAATCGTTTCCAACACCTCCTTATCCACGCGAATCCCTTCTGCCTGCGCAATACCCTCAAGACGCTTCACGACATCTGGTGTTGGAATGCGTTTGAAATCAAAACGTTGGCAGCGCGACACAATAGTCGCCGGCACCTTGTGCAACTCGGTGGTTGCCAAAATAAAAATTGTCTTTGCCGGCGGCTCCTCGAGCACTTTGAGGAGTGCGTTAAACGCCGCCGTTGAGAGCATGTGAACTTCGTCGATAATAAAAATTTTGTACGCACGGCGCTGCGGCGTGAATCGTGAGTTTTCAATAATATTTTCTCGCACGTGATCAACGCTCGTGTTTGAAGCAGCGTCAATCTCAATCACATCAATATCTTTGCCGCGCAAAATCGTCTCACAATCAGTGCCATCCGGGCAATTCACCGCTGCGGCAAACAAGCGCGCCGTTGTGGTCTTACCCACACCACGCGGACCGGTAAAAAGGTAAGCATGCGCGATCTTACCTGAACTCAGCTGGTTTTGCAGCGTAATCGTCACATGCTGCTGCCCGGTGAGCTCAGCAAAGGTTGCGGGGCGATATTTTCGATAGAGTGTTTCTGACATATCGCCATTGTACCCTATGAAAGTGCTTTAATCAAATCACCACTCGAGGACAAAAAAAGGGTGCTCTACACCCTCTTTGCGTTCATGTCAATGTTTAATTCCCCAGATACCCGCGAATGCCTGGGGCTTGAGCCTGACCCTGCGTTTCCTGCGCATCCAATGGCACAATGCCGCGCAAACGATTATTGAGCAATTCCAATCGTTGTTCAGCGCGGATCAGCCACTGTGGCGCTGACGCACCCTCTGCATTGTACTCGTTGCGCAACTCATGAAGCGTTTCTTGAGCATGCACCAGCGATTCCTGAAGCAATGTCGTGCTCAGCTCTTCATTCCCCCACTGCTCACCAACTTCAGCGGCAATACTGCGAATACGCGACAACTCCAAGGCGCGTTCATGTGCCTGGTCAACGGCAAACTCACCACGCTCCTGAGGCGTGCTGATAACTACCGCATACCCTCGCTCAAGCGCACGATCAAGGGGAAACAAAACATCGCCTGGCACTGCGTCATCTGCGGCAACCAACGCGCCCATACAAGCCACAACAACAATTGAGAGCGCAAACACAAGCGGCATGCGCCGATAGCCGGGCAGATAGCAGACTAATTTTTCTGATACGGTCCCCATACTTTTTTTAGCGCTTCATAATACTCTCGATCGCCGCCCAGGTTCCGCCCTGTTCGGCAATCAATGCAATAACTTCATCGCCAATTTCACCGCGATAGTAGGTCACCGCTGCGGGATTCACCCGATACACGCGCTCGTCTACCATGATGTAGTAACTTCCCGACAAGTCGTCAATCGCCAATGCCCCCACGACGCGCGTGCGCTGTGCCGGCGCGATTTGCTTGAAGATACGGTCACCTTTTTTATTGATCGTTAGTTTCAAAATATCACCTTCCAGCAGCTTTGACTTTGAGGCGTAGTTTGCAGGAACTTCATACACCGAACCGTCCTGCGCGATCATCTTCTCACCGTCAAACACACCCTCGACGGTGTAGTCAGCGCCCGGCGTGTATCCACTCAAGTCCTGTAATTTCTCGGTGATCAATTGTAACTCGCGCACCGCCTCATCCTGACCTTCATCAACCTGCAACAGATCGATAACATGCCCCAGCGACTGATGAATCGTCTGGAGTGCTTTACGTGCGATCGCCATCTTTGTCTGAGCAGGCGTTACCTCACCGTGTTCTTGGAATAAATCTTTTGGCATACTTTTGTTTTTATTTTTCCCTCTCTCTCGCAACGGCTCTAGCCGAAGAGATCTTCAAGGGTAATTTCTTTTTTTGATGATGCTGTTTTCTCGCTCGGCGCACCAAATGCCCGACGCGCCTGAATTTCCTGCTCAACCTCCTCCTTACTCTTACCATACCGCTGCTTAGAAAGATCTTTGAGTTCGCTAGCAAACTGCGGATCAGGTGTCGTAAAGTCTCCCAACCACGGCACTTTAAGGGTAAATGCCGGCGGGTTTGCGTTATCAATCAACAGCTTCACCGCACAATGGTATTTCGGCATATTGCTCAGATCATACGTAGCAAATACCGGCTTCATTTCTTCTGCCATGAACTCAGCATCTTCAACACCGATACGGAATGAAATCTTAGTTCCGACGTTACCAAAAATTGTCTTGCGAATTGAATCATCGCCGCGCACCTCCAGCTGCCCAAGCAACTGATGCGCCATGACCAACCCCAGGCGGTACTTACGAGCTTCTGACAAAATAGTGTTGATAGCGGGTGTGAGGAAGTTTTGAAACTCATCGATATACAAGAAGAAATCTTTGCGCTGATCTTCAGGAATATTGACGCGCGCAAAGGCTGCCTGCAAAATCTTACCGATGATAATCATACCCAGTAGGTTGGCGTTAATGTCACCAATCTTACCCTTCGACAATTTGATCAGTAAAATCTTACCGTTATTCATCGCATCGGCAAAATCAAGCGTTGAGGTCTGCTGAGCAATAATAGGACGAACTAAATCATTGGCGATAAACGGCGTGAGCTTTGAGGTCAGGTATGGCACCATGTTTTGCAACGACGCCTCGCCACCCGCTTTTTGCGCCTCTTTTTCCCAAAAATCCTTCACCACCTGTGTTCGTGATTTTGAGAGCTTGTAGGCACGGTAATCATCATCAGACAAGACGCGTGGCACCTCCATGAGCGTCGACCCCGACTCAGGGTCATCCATGATCAACATGCAGGCGTTTTTCATGTACTGCTCAAACATTGGCCCACCCGTCGCCTTGAGGTCATAGAGCTTGTCAAAAATGTCAAACACCTGATTGACCACGAAGATTTTATCTTCAGGCTTATTGAAATCATATTCGAGCATGTTTAAACCAAACGGACGCTCTGTGTCTGACGGATCAAAATAGATGACATCATCACGACGCTCTTTGGGAATGTTTTCCAAAACAATATCAACATCATCGCCATGCGGGTCAATGAAGCAGACCCCATGCCCCGCTTGGATATCGCGGATAATCATACTATCCAAAAACTTCGACTTACCGGTACCTGTCATACCAATAATGTACATGTGGCGGCGACGGTCTTCGGGCTTAATATACACCTCGCGCTTATCACCGCGGTACTCATTGT
>CAZIQD010000005.1:2038-3252 GCA_964541715.1 uncultured Gammaproteobacteria bacterium | reverse complement strand
ATATACACCTCGCGCTTATCACCGCGGTACTCATTGTACCCCAACAGTAACCCTTCTTTTGGTAAGTTCGTCGGCGCTGGTGCTGTCTTTGCCTGAAGCCAGACGATATTGGGTGTATCAAGATATCCCATCGGGAAATGAAAGATACTCGACGCTTCCTCCGCGTTGAGGATCATCACGTTCTTTTCATTAAATTCACGATGAATAAAATTACTGATCAACTGTTTCTTGGGAGGCACCGTCTTCACGAGCGCGTTGCCAAATTCAGCAAAGTTAAACTGGTACATTGTGTTCACCAGGTTATCAAGCGCGATACCCATCTGCGTTTTGTTGGGACCTGATACCAGAATACGCAAATTCGCCTCGACGCCCGTCTTGGAGGCTTTTTCTTCAATACCCTTGATCACCTCGCGTTCCTTATCCGTCAGCTGGTATGGCTCATCTTTGCGCTGATCAGCACCGGTCGGCAACTGACTATTTGAGCCACGACTACCTGTTAACTCTTCCCACGCTGTTGCCAAAAACGCACCCAAGCCTTCGCTGAGCGATGAAAGTAATCCTGTTGAACTGATTTTATGGCGCTTGGTGCCTCGAATGGCATCGGCAACCTTCATACCCTGCGCAGCACGCGATGCCGCCTGCTGACCCCAGTTATGCCACTTCGGATGCGCGGAACGGACCAAAAACTGCACCGCAGCCTGTGTGCCCTCCGGCAACTTGCTCATCGACGCCGTAATCGTACCCAACGCGTCGGCATCCAGTTGTTCGTATGTTTTGAGCGGAAAGATGTATTCTTTTTTTAACTTGAATTCCGCTCCGGCGATATCCCCCTGCGAATGAAAAATATTATAATCCTCTACCTTTTCCACGACAGCATCGGGGTAGTACGCAGTAATCTGCTCCACGATGTAGCTGTACATCTGGCGTGGGAGCGCCGTATAAAAATAAATCAGTCCTTCCTGCAGTACAACTTCAAAACTGTAATAGTCAGTGCGCCCAAACAGCTTCGCACCAAAACCTTTTTGCGCGATCAGACTTGAGATGCTGTTCATAAATGACTCTCCCACCGCCAGGCGATCAGATAAATCCTGCTGCGATCGGGGGTCTCCTACCTGCTCATCTTCCGCACGATATTTTGGCACCTGTACACGCACAATCACCAAATCAAGGTTTTTGCGCATCTGCTTACGCAATAACTTCAAAATAAGCGTCAA
>CAZIQD010000005.1:0-1938 GCA_964541715.1 uncultured Gammaproteobacteria bacterium | reverse complement strand
ATAGCTGATGCAGTTTTTTCACCCTCCTCTCGAAAACGTTGCTGCTCTTTGGGTGTCATGCTCGCATACTCATCCTCCAGGCCGCGTGAAATAATTGATTCTATTTGTTGTAATTCAGGATCTTTTGCAACAGCTTGCTGAGCTGCCGGTGCAGACACGGTTGCCGGTGGTTCCTGCTCCTGCGCAACAGTCTGAACTTCTTCACGATCAACAGCAGCTTCAACATCCTGCTCGATACGCTGCTCAACCGCAGACTCAGTTTTTTGCAATGCTTCTTTAATCGCCTCAGCTGCGACAGCCTCTTTACGCTCAGGCGTTACTTCTTGTTTTTCACGTTCAACAGCCTCCGTGCGCCGTGACGCAGAAGGTTTAGGTAATCCCAGCTCCTCATAATTTGGCTGCTGATTGTTGTCTGACTGTTGTACCATAGATGTGCATAAATTATACCATATTTTCTGCAATCTCGCTGTGAATATGTTATACTGTGTATAAGCACAATTTTCTCAAGGGGGATCTATGGGTAAAATTACCAAAGCAAGCTCAAAAAAAATAACCTGGATCGACATTAACCATCCGTCTCGTAAAGATTTGGCGTTTTTGACGTCCAAATTTAAGGTTGAGAAAGAACACCTCGAAGCATCACTCCCCTCACAGCACGCCCAACGACCCAATGTGATTCTCGCCAATAGCTACACCTTCTTGGCGGTCCTCTTCCCGATTTACAATCACGACACGCGCTCGATTGAACCTGCTGAAGTTGACGTGTTCATCACCAGCGATCACCTGATCACTATTCATGACCAGCGCATCAAAATGCTCAATCGCTTTTATTCATCAATTTCTGCAGGTGAAGGTCAGGCGGCGATTGATCTTGCAAAAAAACCTTCATTTTTATTTTACGAACTCCTTGACTACCTCTATCACGACCTCTTCCCCAAGCTCGATAATATGCATCGCGATATCAAGCGTATCCAGGGGCGTATCTTTAGCGGCGACCAAAAAGAACTGATTCGTGAAATTCTTATCGTGAAGAGTAATATCTTGAGCTTTAAACGCATCATGCAAGCGCACCGCAGCATGATTAAAAAAATGCTCAAGATCGAGCATCGCGTACTAGGTAACACTAAAGAATTGCAATTTCATTTTAATGAACTACTTGAGCACGTCAAAGATGTCTGGTCAATTCTTGATACCTACATGGAGTCAATCGAATCACTTGAAAATACAAGTAACGCGATCATTGACCAGCGCATGAACCGCATCGTCACGACGCTCACCATTGTAACCGTGCTCCTCTTTCCGTTTAGCTTGCTCGGCGGCATCTTTGGTATGAACGCACTCAATATGCCTATCATTGGTGAGCCGTATGATTTTTGGATACTCCTGGGTATTATGGCCGGTCTGAGCTTTGCTATGTTTATCTTTTTTAAGAAAAAGCGTTTGATGTAACATCATGGCGACGCCCATTATTTTACCGCAAAAAAAACAATGGCCTCATGATACTGCCGGGGCCGCTATGACCACCAAAGTACCGGTGGTCTTGTTATCGTCCACTATTGGCGATGCGTACACCCTCATTACCGAACATATCAGCAATTACAACACCATTAATTACCTCTACGTGGTGAATAACGATTTGCAACTCACCGGCGTTATTTCTATCAAAGATCTCTTTCGCCTCCCTAAAAACACCCCAATCTCCTCAGTCTTTAAAAAAACCATCGTCAAAGTTAGTCCAACCGCGCCCGCGACGGTCGCTGCTCAAAAAACCATCAAACACAACATCAAGGCAATTCCCGTCACGAGCCGAGATAAAGAACTCCTTGGTGTCGTACCGTCAGATGTAATTCATCGCATCCTCAAAAAAGAATTTGATGATATGTTGGCGCACTTCACCGGTATCAGCCATCAACATGAGGAGGCCTTTGATAATATACT
>CAZIQD010000004.1:30077-39162 GCA_964541715.1 uncultured Gammaproteobacteria bacterium | reverse complement strand
CCACCATGCTTTCAAAAGATCATAAGTTTATTTTCGTCGTCGGGGGTGTGATGTCATCAGTCGGTAAAGGTATCGCTGCTGCTTCAATCGGTAAGTTATTGCAATCAAAAGGGTACGAGGTCACGGCAATGAAAATTGATCCGTATATTAATGTTGATGCGGGAACCATGAATCCGACGGAGCATGGAGAGGTGTTTGTGACCGAAGACGGGGATGAGACGGATCAGGATCTTGGTAACTATGAGCGCTTTTTGGATATTAATATCTACAAGATAAATTATATGACCACCGGTCGTGTCTACGAGTCGGTGATTCATCGCGAACGTAATTTGGAGTACGGCGGCAAGTGCGTACAGGTAGTGCCGCACGTTCCTTTAGAAGTTATTGATCGCATCACCAAGGCGGCGAGCAAGGCGAAGGCTGATTTTACGATTATTGAAGTTGGCGGAACGGTTGGTGAGTATGAGAACATTCTCTTTATCGAGGCGATCCGTATGATGAAGTCGCAGATGCCCGACAAGGTGCGTACGGTGATGGTGTCGTATCTGCCCATTCCGGGGAAGGTGGGAGAGATGAAGACCAAGCCGACGCAGCATGCGGTGCGCGAGCTTAATTCAACCGGCATCCAGCCTGACTTTTTGCTCTGTCGCTCTGAATTGCCGATTGATGATGTGCGACGCGAGAAGCTGGCGATGTTTTGTAACATTCGCCCTGATCATGTGATCTCTGCGCCGGATGTTGAGACGATTTACGACATCCCGATTAACTTTGATGACTTTGGGTTTGGTGAGAAGATTTTGGAGTCGTTTGGCATGAAGCCGTCGAAAAAAGATATGAAAGAATGGCGCGCGTTGCGTGATAAGATTAAGAACGGCTTGAATCGTGATGTGAGGATTGCTGTTGCCGGTAAGTACTTTGAGAGTGGCGAGTTCACGTTAATTGATTCGTATATTTCAGTGATTGAGTCGATTAAGCATGCCGCTTGGGCACATGACGTGAACCCTGAAATTTTCTGGTTGAACACAGAAGAGTATGAAAAGCATCCACAGAAGCTCGCAGAACTTGATGAGTTCGACGGTGTGGTGGTACCGGGAGGTTTTGGCTCGCGCGGTGTCGAGGGGAAGATTAAAGTTATTGAGTATTGTCGCAAAAATGATATCCCGTACTTTGGGTTGTGCTACGGTATGCAGACGGCTGTGATTGAATTTGCGCGTAATGTCGCTGGTATCAAAGAGGCGAATTCAATGGAGATGAATGATCGTACGCCTGATCCGGTGATTCATATCATGCCTGACCAGGTCGCCAAGATTGAACGTGGTGAGATGGGTGGCACGATGCGTCTGGGTGCATATGAGTGTTTGATTAAAAAAGGGACCAAGGCGTACGAGGCGTATGGTGAACATAAGATTAGTGAGCGACATCGTCATCGCTATGAGTTCAACAATGAATACCGTGCTCAGCTCGAAGAAGCTGGGTTGGTGATCTCGGGGGTCAACCCGCAACAAGATTTGGTGGAAATTATTGAAGTGCCGACGAATAAGTTTCATGTCGGCGTGCAGTTCCATCCTGAATTTAAGTCTCGTCCGTTGCGTCCACACCCGCTGTTTGAAAAGTTTATTGAGGCGGCGTTGTCGTAAGGCAATAAAAGACTGATATGCAAAAAACAAAACAACCACGCTGCGCGTGGTTGTTTTGTTAGGTAGAAGATTTTTCCGGTGTAACGTGCACAAATTTCTTTTGTGACAATGCTCCGGTAAATTTCTTAACTTTTTTGGTGGTAAATGAGACGTATCCATCGATGAGTGCGAAGATGGTGTAATCCTTTCCGACACCCACACCTTCACCTGCTTCATAGCGAGATCCGCGTTGGCGGATGATGATGTTGC
The DNA here is from genome assembly GCA_964541715.1 of uncultured Gammaproteobacteria bacterium. Classification (GTDB taxonomy): domain Bacteria; phylum Patescibacteriota; class Patescibacteriia; order CAIXNZ01; family JADLGS01; genus CAYRMM01. The sequence goes on along the minus strand of CAZIQD010000004.1, from coordinate 37,276 downwards.
CGGCAATAACCTTTTGTCCATCATGCTTTTTCACCCCGAGGCGCTTACTGACGGAATCGCGTCCTAGTTGTGTACTACCTCCAGCTTTTTTTGTAGCCATAGCTCAATAGTTAGTTCCAAATCGCGTTCAACTCTCATTCGTTCGAATGCAAGTGCAATTCGGTAGTGATGTATTAAATCAATGGCTCTATAGTACCAAGCGGGGGGAGATATGTCAATAGTGGGGAAGAGTGAAGGTTAAGGTTGAAGGTTAAGGTTAAAGATGAGAAGGGTGTATGCGGAGCGTGGTTGACTAATTGGCGTAAAAGTGGTATATTTTACACATGAAGAAGAATATTGTTATGAAATCTGTTGGCATTGTCGCCCTGCTTGTTGTGGGGACGGCGGTGTTGTATTTTGTTCGGGCAAGTTGGTCTGATGGGGATTTGGGGTATCGCGATGAGCCTTTGACGCCCGAGCAGATTGAGGAGCGTGTTGTTGTAGAAGAGCCGCAGGATCAGGGTATTGTCGCGGCATTGACCGAAAAGGTAACTCGTCGTGTTGAAGAAATTAAGAATGAATATGTGGCGCAGCCGGAGGTGTTGTACGCCGTGCCGTTTACCTCGCAGGCGCCTTATGCCAACTGGGAGCCGCCTTATGATGAGGCGTGTGAAGAAGCATCGATGCTCATGGTGTCTGCGTATTTTAATGATGAAACATTATCACCATCTATTGCTGATGCCTCTATTCAAGCACAGTATGCATGGCAAACTGAGAACGGATATCCGATTGATATTAATGTAGCAGAAGTTGTTGAGGTGCTTGATGCGTATTTTGAACTTGACTCACAGCTGATGTATAACCCAACCGTTGAGCAGCTGCAACAGGCGCTTGATGAAGGATCGTTGATTATCGCGCCTGCCGCAGGGCAGTTGTTGGGCAATCCGTACTTCACGCCACCGGGACCGGTGTACCACATGTTTGTGATTACGGGTTATGACTCCAAGCGAGAGCAGTTTATCACCAATGATCCAGGCACGCGCCGCGGTGAAAAGTATCGCTATGATTTCTCAGTATTGATGAACGCGCTTCATGACTGGAATGGGGGAGATGTACTCAACGGTCAAAAAGTCGTCGTGGTCGTCCCGGCGCAATAAAAGAGGCTCACGGCCTCTTTTTTGGTACTTGACAAAAACCGCCCTTTCCTGTATATTCAGACTAAATTAGTCCGAAATAAAAACATGAAATTATCATGCAAAACTGAATACGGCATTCGGGCATTGGTGCATCTGGCAGAGCATGCTGATGGACAGCCGTATCGCCTGCAAGAGATTGCTCGTCATGAGGGTCTCTCATTTAGCTTTTTGGAAAAGATTTTTCGTGATTTCAAAAAGGCGGGAATCGTGACGGCACAGCGTGGCGCGCGTGGTGGGTATACGCTCGCCAAGCCGTTGAACGAGATCTCAATGCGTGAAATCATGGAAGCGCTTGAGGGAAGTATTCAGCCGTTTCATGCGCTTGTTGCCCAGTCACGCGCACCCAAGCTGCACTGCAAGTCGCACTTAGTCCTCTCAGTGGCACAGCACACGATCGTTGATTCCTTGAGCGCTATTACCTTAGATGATTTAGTAACCGCATAGCTATGAAATTTTGGAAAGTACTCGCATTCCTTTTGCTCTTGGGAGGCGCCAGCTATGGCGTCTGGTATGGGGTCACCGCATCGCAGTGTCCTGATTCTGACGCGGACGGGTTAAATGATTGTAATGAGGTGTCGCTGTACCACACCGACCCTTTTAACCCAGATACCGATGGGGATGGATTCCTTGATGGTGTTGAAATTTCAAACGGTTTTTCGCCACACTATCCCAACGGATTACGCCTTTCAGAAGTTGATGCAGATGGTGATGGATTGATGGACGACGAAGAAATTGATCGTGGAACTGATTTGACGCGTGTCGATACTGATCGTGATGGTATTAATGATTTTATCGAGGTGCAGAATGGCACCAATCCGCTTTCAGCCACGGAAGAGCTAACCGGACTTGAGGCCATGAAGCAAAAATTCAAATAGTACAATGAAACGACAGACGCCCACTATTGATATCGATCGTTCGCGCTATGACGAGCACAACGAAGATCATTCGCGTTTCAAGTCGCAACCGGGAGTGACCGAGGCGATTGTGCGTGACATTTCAGCGCAAAAAAACGAACCCGCATGGATGCTGGAAAAGCGCCTTGCGGCTTTTTCATATTTTACCGCTGAATCGATGCCGACATGGGGCCCGTCATTGGCAGAACTTGACCTTGATAAGATTGTGTATTTTGTGCGTCCTGATGCGCAGGAGGCGCAGACATGGGATGAGGTGCCTGACGATATTAAGCAGACGTTTGAGCGATTGGGGATTCCTGAGGCAGAGCGTCATGCACTGGGCGGTGTTGGTGCGCAGTATGATTCTGATGTGGTGTACCACTCGCTCAAAAAACAGTGGGAAGATAAGGGAGTGATTTTTGAAAACATGGACGTTGCGGTGCAGAAGTATCCTGAGCTGGTACAGAAATATTTCATGACACAATGCGTACCGATTAATGACCATAAGTTTGCGATGTTGCATGCGGCCGTATGGTCGGGTGGAACGTTTATTTACGTGCCCAAGGGTGTGTCGGTTGATCTGCCACTGCAGGCGTACTTCCGTATGAACGCATATGCGGGAGGGCAGTTTGAGCACACGTTGATTATTGCCGACGAAGGGTCACAGATTCAGTATATTGAAGGATGTTCGGCGCCGCGCTATGATGCCAAGTCACTGCACGCGGGGTGTGTTGAAATTTTTGTTCACAAAGGTGCACGTGTTCGGTACTCATCGATCGAGAACTGGTCAAAAAATACTTACAACTTAAATACGAAGCGTGCGTTGGTGGATGAAGACGGCGTGATTGAATGGATTAACGGTAACATGGGGTCAGGAGTAACGATGTTGTATCCTGCTTCAATTTTGCGTGGCCGCGGTGCGCGCTCAGATAGCTTAGGTATTGCCTTTGCGGGTGCGGGGCAACATCAAGACACGGGATCCAAGGTGATTCATGTCGCACCGGACACCAAATCAACGATTACGGCAAAATCAATTTCAAAGGACGGTGGAATTACCTCATATCGTGGGTATGTGAAAATCATGCCACAGGCGACGAACTCGTCAGTTGCCGTGGAGTGTGACGCCTTGCTGATTGATGAACATTCGGTATCCAACACCTATCCGTACATGAAGATTTTGAACAATGAAGTTGATGTCGCTCATGAAGCGCGCATCGGTAAGATCGGTGAAGAGGAGGTTTTTTATCTTATGTCGCGCGGTATGACCGAAGCGCAGGCGACGCAGATGGTGGTGGCGGGATTTATTGAGCCGATTATCAAAGCATTACCATTAGAGTACGCGCTGGAGTTGAACAAGTTGATCGAGCTGGAGATGGAGGGATCGGTGGGGTAATGGTTGATGGTCAATAGTTAATGGATTATGGAAATGACGCAGGAGATAATTAAAGAGTTATCGAAGAACTTGGGGGAGCCCAAGTGGCTTTTGGATCGTCGTCTTGCGGCGTGTGATGTTGATGTGAATCTGGGGTTGCAGCCGTACGGCATTGGTATCGCTGCTGACTATGCGCCGTTGCGTCTTGATGAGCAGGATTTCTCAGTTTCAGGTGTTCGTGTTGCTGCACAGGGTGCGCAGGTTCGTCATTTTGACAGCGCGGCAAAAAATGCCGCTGATGCGCGCTTGTTGCGTGAGCAGATGGCAACAACAGGGACGGTGTTTGCGCGCCGTGCGCTTGCATTATTTACCGACGGATTTGTGGTACGTGTTCCGCAAGACGCGCCTGAAGTGGTGGAGCTGGTCGTGTCGCAAGAAGTTGCGTATGCACATACGTATCTGATGATTGTCGTTGAAAAAGGAGCACGCGTTACGATGCTTGAGTCGATTGATGCGCATACGGTGCATAATGTGGTTATTGATATTGTGGTGCAGGAAGGAGCGCATCTTGAGTATATCCCTGTGCAAAATATCGGCATGGAGGCGCATAGTTTTGTGCAGCGTCGTGTTATGATAGAGCGTGATGCGCAGGCGCATATCATCGACATGCAACTGGGTGGTAAGTCGTCACTTTCATATACAACGCAGGAGTTGAACGCGCCTGGTGCACAGGGGACGATCAAGGGTGTTTTTTTAGCACGGGATCATCAGCTCATTGATATTAATACTGTGTCGCACCATCGTGCGCCAGATACGAGCTCTGACATTTTAGTGAAAGGTGTGGTGGGTGGTCATGCGCATGGCGTGTATCGAGGGCTCGTGAAGATTGATGCGCCGGCAGTTCGCTCGACGGGATATCAGCAACAGGATACATTACTGCTTTCTGCTGACGCCGAGATTGACGCTGTGCCTGATTTGGAAATTGCCACCAATGAAGTTCGCTGTTCACATGGCGTGACGACGACGCGTATTAATGCTGAGAAATTATTTTACGCCCAGTCGCGCGGGATTGATGTTGCAGATGCGCGCCAGATGTTTGTACGCAGCCATTACGCGCCCGTGCTTGCCGCCATTGCACATGACGAGACGCGAGAGCAGATCAGTGCATTAATTGAAACAACGTTACATAATTCATCAGCAGTCGTATGATTTTTAATCCAAAAAAAATCCGTAAAGAATTTCCGCTCTATCGTCATAACAAGGGGTTGGTGTATTTAGATTCGGCAGCAACGTCGCTGACGCCAACGCCCGTCATCGAGGCGCTGACTGATTATTATAAAAAGTATAATGCCAATGTACATCGCGGTGTCTATCGCATGAGTATCTTGGCAACCGAGATGTATGATCGCGCGCATCGTGTGGTTGCTGAGTTTATCAATGCCGAACACGATGAGGTGGTGATCACCTCAGGTGCAACGCAGTCGTTGAATATGCTGGCGCGTGGACTTGAGTATATGATTGGAGAGGGCGACGCTATCGTGTTGACGCGGCTTGAGCACCATGCGAATTTGGTGCCCTGGCTTGAGTTGGCGAAGCGCACCGGCGCAAGCATTCGCTATATTGAGCTGACGCACGATTATCAGATTGATATGCAGTCTGCGCGCGAGGTGATTGACGATGCGGTGAAGATTGTCTCCGTTACGCACGCGTCCAACACGTTGGGAACGATTGTTCCGGTGGAAAATATATGTGCAATGGCGCGTGAGGTTGGCGCCCTGTCAATTATTGATGCTGCGCAATCAGTACCGCATTTTCACGTTGATGTGAAGGCGATCGGGTGTGATTTTCTTGTCTTCTCAGGGCATAAGGTATTGGGACCTACTGGTGCCGGGGTATTGTATGGTACCCGAGAGCAGCTGCAGCGTCTTGAGCCGAGCATGTTTGGCGGCGCGATGATTTCCGAGGTGACGTATATGGATGCGCGCTGGGGTGCGGTGCCACATCGCTTTGAGGCGGGTACTCCTAACATCTCATCGGCAATCGGTATGGCTGCTGGGCTTGAGTATGTGCGCGAGCTGGGGCGTGATAATGTGTGGGCGCATGAAAAACAGCTTACGGAGTATGCACTTCAAGCACTTGAGAAGGTGCCGGGGTTGCGTATCATCGGTCCGCGCCACAACCGCGTGGGTGTTATCTCGTTTGTGATTGACGGGGTGCACTCATTTGATGCGGGAACGTTGTTGGATCAGCAGGGGATTGCGGTGCGCACGGGGCATCATTGTACGCAGCCGCTGCTGGAGATGCTGGGTGAAGAGACGACGATTCGCATCTCGCTCTATTTTTATAACAGCGAGCAGGAAATTGATAAGTTAGTCAAAGGACTGACCACGATTACTACCGTAGCCAAGCAGTCATGATGACGTTTGAACAACGACAACAAAAAATTATTGAAGAGTTTGCAGCCTTTGACGATTGGATGATGAAGTATGAGTACATCATGGAGTTGGGGCGACAGTTACCCGCCTTTCCCGATGAGTTGCGCGCTGATATGAATAGGATCAAAGGCTGTCAGTCGAACGTGTGGGTGCGTGTGGCGCTGCATGATGGTGTGTTGCGGATGCATGCAGACAGTGATGCGCTCATCGTCAAAGGTCTCGCGGCGATTGTTCACCGGCTCTTTGATGGATTGACGCCTCGGGAAGTGCGCGATGCTGAGGTGGCGGTATTTCACGAAATCGGGCTTGATCGTCACATTTCACCGGCACGCACCAATGGATTAGTTGCTATGCTGCATCATGTGCAACAGGCGGCGGCAACATACGCGACATCATAATGAATGAACAACGACTATGAGTTTAACGATCAAACAACTACAGATTTCCGTCGAGGGCGAGCAGATTGTGCGCGGCCTGAATCTTGAGATTAAGCCAGGTGAGGTGCATGCGATCATGGGGCCGAATGGTTCGGGTAAGTCAACGCTTGCCAATACGCTCATGGGTCATCCTAAGTATGAGGTAACCGGCGGGTCGGTGTCGTTGGACGGCGCTGATCTCTTGGAGATGGCTGTCGACGAGCGTGCGCGTGCGGGATTGTTTTTGTCGATGCAGTATCCGCCCGAAATTGCCGGCATGACGATTCAGAATTTTTTGCGAACGGCATACAATGCGACACACGAACAGCACATGAATCCTATCGAGTTTTACCACCATCTCAAGGAGCAGATGGCGGCGCTTAAAATTGACCCTGAATTTGCCAAGCGTCATTTGAACGTTGGGTTTTCTGGAGGAGAAAAAAAGCGAGCTGAGATTTTGCAACTTGCTGTGCTGAATCCAAAATATGCAATTTTGGATGAGACGGATTCAGGTCTTGATGTGGATGCGCTCAAAATTGTCGCTGAGGGAATTAATGCATTTAAAGGTGATGATAAGGGAGTGTTGCTGATCACGCACTACAACCGTATTTTGCACTATATCAAACCGGATTATGTGCATATTATGCGCGATGGTGCTCTCGTGAAATCAGGTGGGCATGAGTTGGCACTTGAGGTAGAAGAGAAGGGGTATGACCATTTATAGAAGTTGTCAGAAGCTTTCAGAAGTTATAAGAAGTTTTCAGTAGTAACATTATGACAGAAACAAAGGATCCAAAAGTACAAGAAATTGAGGATGAGATCAAAAAAATTATTGATCCCGAGCTTGGTATTGATATCTGGACCCTCGGGTTGATTTATGCTATAAACATTCTCGATGAGGGGACGGT
>CAZIQD010000004.1:28806-29977 GCA_964541715.1 uncultured Gammaproteobacteria bacterium | reverse complement strand
GCAGACGAGATGCGCAAAAGGGTTCCGCAGTTTCGCGTTTTAGAACATATTGTCTAACTATGAGACGAATCTATCTTGATTATGCAGCAACGACGCCGCTTGATGCGAGCGTTGCGCGCGCCATGCGGCGCGTTCATCAAAAGTTTGTCGGCAATGCATCATCAGTGCATTCATTTGGCCGTGCCGCAGCGCAGCAACTGGACGCGTCGCGTGAAACGGTGGCAAAATTTTTGGAGGCTGAATTTCAGGAGGTGATTTTTACGAGCGGAGCGACCGAGGCAAACAATATCGCAATTCGAGGATTGATTACTCGCTTTGAGCAAAAACGCCCTGGCGTTGTGCCACATGTTATTACCTCAACGATTGAGCATTCGTCGGTACGTGAAACGATTACCCATTTGGAGCACGAAGGGCGTATTGAAGTAACCCGGGTGGGGGTTGATGCAGCGGGTCTTGTTGTAGCGCAGGATGTGAAGGCAGCGTTGCGTGCCAACACGGTGCTTGTTTCAATTATGTATGTGAATAATGAGATTGGAACGATTCAGCCGATTCGCAAAATCGGGAAGATGATTGCCAAGGCGAATGCGGCGCGTGAGCGAGAGGTGATGCAGCGCAAATCAGCGGGGGAGCGAGACGTGACCTTTGGCCCGTTTGAAAAAATATATTTCCATGCTGATGCGGTGCAGGCAGCTGCGTTTTTAGATATGAGTGTTTTGCGTTTGCATGTTGATTTGTTGTCATTTTCCGCGCACAAGATATACGGACCACAGGGAGTTGGTGTGTTATATGCCAAAACAGGAACACCACTTACGGCGCTGATGCATGGTGGTGGGCAGGAGTTGAGTGTGCGTCCGGGAACATACAATGTAATGGGTATTGTTGGGCTTGCGCAGGCGTGCCGTCGCGTTGAAGAACGTCGCGTACGTGACGTTGCTCGTTTAACGCACATGCGTGATGCGCTTATCGCGATGATTCTCGAAGACATCCCGGGAGCACGTTTGAACGGTTCGCATGAGGAGCGCGTGTGCAATAACGTTAATATTTCAATCCCGGGGGTTGAGGGAGAGGTTGTGCTCCATCAGCTTGATCAGCGAGGCGTTGCGGTCTCGACGGGGTCAGCATGCGCTTCGGGTGCGGTAGAGCCGTCGCATGTGATGCAGGCATTGACTGA
>CAZIQD010000004.1:24988-28706 GCA_964541715.1 uncultured Gammaproteobacteria bacterium | reverse complement strand
CAGCATGCGCTTCGGGTGCGGTAGAGCCGTCGCATGTGATGCAGGCATTGACTGAGGATGCGCAACGTATCAGCTCAGCGCTTCGTGTGACGATAGGGCGATCGACAACGATGCGTGATATCCGCACGTGTGTCCGTCTGCTCAAACAGTTGATTGACAAAAAGGCGTAGAATCCGTATGGTATCAAGGTTGCGAAAGGAGTACCGCTATGCAACAACATCGTACCTATGGCACGTGTCAGAAGTGCAAGACCAGGCAACTGCTCAAAGATGACTTTTCGCGAGGTCCCCATGGGACAACGCGCATCAAAGTCATTCAGCTTCATGATGGTATCGGACCTAACGAGCGTGAATCGACCTGTCTGGGTTCGCTCGCGCCACCGCAGCCGTCCTGAGAGGGCGTTGCCGAACACATCGTTTACCCACTCCGCACCCCCGTGGGAGCGGAGTTTTTTGATAGTTGTTTTTACTCGTCAGGGGTGCTACAATGAGCCATATGTTACGTTATGCACTGGCTCATTTTTGGGAAAGTACATACAAGCTGGACCGTGTTGTTCAGCTTACTTTTATCGTCAGTATGGCGCTTAATCTCTTGGTATGGATTTTACTGTATATCAAGATTTCGCCCTATTCGTACCTCACGGAATCCGGAACGATTCCATTGCACTACAACCTCTACTTTGGTATTGATGTGTTTGGTAAGTGGTATTCGGTTTTTGCGATGCCGATCGTTGGTTTGTTGGTGGTCGTGGTGAATAACACCCTGGCATACCTCTTGTATCAGCGCGAGCCATTGGTAAGCCGTGTGCTGCTGTATACGCAGGTGATGGTGTCAGCTATAATTTTTGCGGCGGCAATTTTTGTCGTCTTACTTAATCTGTAATATGGATATTTTTACCGTTGTCAAAATTATCATCTTAACGACCTGTACGTTTGTTTTGGCGATTGCCTGGACGCCGTTGTTGACGCATTTTTTGTATAAATACAAGTTAGGCAAAAAAATTCGTGCAGTCGAGGCTGCTCCGGTAATGTCCAAGCTACATGCGCACAAGGCGGGGACGCCGACGATGGGAGGATTGTTGATTTGGGGTTCGGTGGTTGCGGTGGCGGGACTGTTTTGGTTTTTAGACGCCTATTTGCAGCTGGAGTGGTTTGCCAATCTGAACTTCTTAACCCGTTCGCAAACATTGCTGCCACTGGGGGCGATGATTGCCGCGGCGCTCATTGGATTACTTGATGACTATCTCAATGTCCGTGGCATCGGGCCCAAGGGAGGAGGGTTGTCGATGCGCCATCGTTTGCTGAGCTTTGTGGGGATTGCACTCGTGGCAGCGTTTTGGTTTTATTTCAAACTTGACTGGGATTTGATTCGCGTGCCGTTTGTGGGGAATTTTGAGATCGGGTGGTGGTATATTCCAGTCGCTGTCTTCATTATTGTAGCGACAACATTTTCCGTGAATGAGACGGACGGATTAGATGGTTTGGCTGGCGGAGTTTTGAGTTCGTCATTTGCAGCATTTGGTGCTATTGCGTTTGCACAAGGGCGCTATGATTTGGCAGCGTTATGCGCGGTTATTGTCGGGGCGCTGCTTGCCTTCTTGTGGTTCAACGTTATCCCGGCGCGTTTTTATATGGGAGATACGGGTGCCATGGCGCTTGGTGTGACGTTGGGTATCGTCGCCATGTTGACGAATGCAATTTTCATCTTACCGATCATTGGATTTATTTTGGTGATTGAATCGCTCTCAGTTATCATCCAGATGATCTCTAAAAAATTGCGCAATGGCGCTAAGGTGTTTCATTCGTCGCCGATTCATCATCACTTTGAGGCAGAGGGGTGGCCTGAGGCAAAAATTGTCATGCGCTTTTGGATTATCTCCGCAGTCATGGCGGCGGTCGGTGTGATTATCGCGCTGCTTGATCTGGTCATCAGTTAAATTGCACGTTATGATGCGACGCACCAAACAACGATTCGCGCTGCGTAATCGGTATGGATTAAAAATACGGGGTGCGCTTTGGAACTACCGAGGACAAAAGTCGGTGGTTCTTTGTGTTCATGGATTTGGGGGCTTCATGGGGGAGCCGCAGTATCAAGCACTTCGTGCGGCGTTGGTGCGAACGGGGCACGCAGTCTGTATCTTTGATCAGACGAATAGTTTGGGGCGTTCCCAAAAAGATCCCGATACGATGTCATATGACTCATATTTTGCTGACGTGATGCGCGTGGTGACCTGGCTGCGCGACACGCATGCGATAGCGCAGGTGCATCTTGTTGCGCATTCGTTGGGTGGAGGAATGTCACTGCAGATGATGGGAGAGGGGATTGCCGGTGTTTCGTTTCGTTCAGCGACGCTGATCAACCCGTTGATTCGTTCGGAAGGTACGATGATTGCGCAGGGGCATCCGCACAACTGGAAACAGGCGGGGCAGGTGACGCTGAAGCGACTTTTTAAGCGATTGACGATTACTCGGGAGGCGATGGAGTCAATGGAGTCTTTTGATGTGAGTGCGTACGCACCGAGCATCACCACGCCCTTATTTTTTATCTTGGGGGCGTATGATTCGACGATACCACCGTATCAGTCACGTGCATTTGCGCAGCGTGTCACTTCGCCAGTGCGTGTCATTGAGTATCCTTTTTTGGGGCATACCTTTTTTCACGCCAATGCGCTTCGTAATTTAGATGTAGTTGTATATGATATAATGGAGTGGATACAAACATATGACGTATAAAGGCAAAAAAGTAGTCGTGATGGGGCTTGGCCTCTATCCCAAAGGAAGCGGTGTGAGTGCCGTGAAGTTTTTGCATGCGCGCGGCGCGCGGATTACCGTGACTGACCTCAAGACCAAAGAGCAGCTTGCTTCACAGTTGGCTCAGTTACGTTCGTATACCGGTATTACCTATGTTTTGGGGCGTCATCGCATGAGTGATTTTACGAAAGCTGATGTAATTATTCAAAACCCGGGAGTGCGTTCAAATTCGGAATTTTTACGTGAGGCGCGCAAGCGCAAGATTCCTATTCTTTCTGACGTCACGCTCTTTCTGCAGGAATGCGAGAGCCCCATTATTGGTGTTACGGGGACGCGCGGCAAATCAACGACAGCCACCTTGTTGCACGCCTTGCTTAAGCACCATTTTCCGCAGACGCGGCTGGGGGGCAATATGACGGTATCACCGCTCTCTTTTGTTCGTCAGTGTAAAGCTGAGCAGCCGGTTGTGCTTGAGTTGTCGTCATGGCAGCTGAACAGCCTCAAGGCGCTTCGTCGCTCTCCACAGATGGCGATTGTGACAAACATGATGATTGATCATTTGAACACCTATCCGTCATTTGATGCTTATCGCAAGGACAAGGAACTGATTTGGAAGTATCAGCGACCATATGATGTGTTGATTGTGAATAAAGACAATGAACATACTCGGGAGATGGGGAAGCAGGCGAAGTCCCAAGTGTATTGGTTTTCCCTCAAGCCGCTTGCTGCTCGTGAGCAGGGTATCTATTGTGATCGACAGGGGTATCTGGTGGCGATAACCGATGCGGGGAAGGTGCGATTGTGCCATACCAATAAAATTCGAATCAAAGGCGAGCACAATATTGGTAATGTCATGGCGGCGGCGTTGGCAGCGTATCTGTCAGGTGTGACGCCTGCGCAGATTGCACGCGGTATTACTTCGTTTGCTGGTATCCCGTCACGACTGGAGCCTATCAGGACGCTTCGTG
>CAZIQD010000004.1:15960-24888 GCA_964541715.1 uncultured Gammaproteobacteria bacterium | reverse complement strand
ATTACTTCGTTTGCTGGTATCCCGTCACGACTGGAGCCTATCAGGACGCTTCGTGGGGTTACCTATGTGAATGACACGACAGCAACGACGCCTGACGCGACCATCGCCGCGCTTCGTTCGTTTGAACGTGCCCCATTATTGATTGCTGGAGGAACCGACAAAGAACTGGTCTTTGGTGATTTTGCGCGTGAGATTAATCAGCGAGTAGCGCGTCTCTACCTTTTACCGGGAAGTGCAACGAACGAACTGATTCCGTTGCTTGATGCTGAGCGTGTTGCTATTACGCTGGTTGGTTCTATGGAGGATGCAGTGCGCGGTGCTGCAAAATATGCGCAACAGGGCGATGTTGTCTTGCTGTCGCCGGGAGCTGCGAGCTTTGGGTTGTTTGTGAATGAGTTTGACCGTGGGGCGGCGTTTGTTCGCGCAGTTAAGAAACTTTCGTAAGTATGTTCAAGCAACTGCTTCGACAATACACGGCAAAACCGCCGGATTGGAAGTTGATCATTGCTTTTGGGGCACTGATTGTATTTGGGTTACTCGTCTTGTCATCGGCGTCTGCGCCACTCTCGTTTCAACGTTTTGGTACGGCGTACTATTATGTGACGCATCAGATTTTGTACGGCGTTTTGCCGGGATTAGTACTCTTTCTCTTTTTTTCACTGGTCGATTATACCGTCTGGAAAAAATACGCCCTCGTGATGTTGGGGGTTTCCTTGGTGCTACTGGTGTTAGTTTTTATCCCCGGTATTGGGGCGGAGTTTGGAACCGCTCGTTCGTGGATTGTGTTTGGTAACATTTCAATGCAGCCCTCAGAGTTTGTGAAGCTGACCTTTCTTATGTATCTAGCAACCTGGCTTGCGCAGCGCGGGCATGCCAAGGCACAGGATCTGCATGAAGGATTATTGCCGTTTGCTGTGGCGTTGGGCATGATTGTCTTTTTGCTGCTGTTGCAGCCCGACACCGGCTCAATGATGATTATTGCAGTCATGGCAATGACGGTCTATTTTGTGGGTGGAGCAAATATCAGACACGTGATTGCGATTGTGGGTGCGGGGCTTGCTGGGTTATTGTTACTGATCAAACTTTCGCCGTATCGTACCGCACGTTTCATGACTTTTTTGCATCCTGAGCTCGATCCGCAGGGAATTGGGTATCATATTAATCAGGCGTTTTTGGCAATCGGCTCGGGAGGTTTATTTGGCAGAGGATTTGGCTTGTCGCGCCAGAAGTATCAGTATTTGCCTGAGGTGATGGGTGATTCGATATTCGCCATTCTTTCTGAAGAACTTGGTTTTTTCATCGCTGCGGCTACGGTGGCACTCTTTGTGTATGTGATGCTACGTGGATTTAAAGTTGCCATGAGCGCAAAAGATGCTTTTGGTAAATATTTGGTGGTTGGTGTAATTGCCTGGTTCACCACGCAGGCGTTTTTTAACATCGGCGCGATGGCTGGTGTCTTGCCATTGACGGGAGTGCCGTTACCCTTTGTGTCATATGGAGGATCGGCCACGTTAGTTGGTATGGCGGCGATGGGGCTGGTAGCGAATGTTTCTCGATCAGCCAAACTTGAGAAATAATACAGATGCTATGAGTATGAAAATTGTATGTGCAGGTGGGGGGACGATGGGTTCGGTGAGCCCGTTATTGGCGGTGTGTCAGGAGCTGCGCGCACGTGATGCGCAGACGGAGTTTTTGTGGATCGGGACGGTCGAGGGGCCGGAACGTTCGGTCATTGAAGCAGCAGGAATTCGTTTTGAGACCATCCCCTCGGCCAAGTTTCGTCGTTACCTCAGTCTACAGAATCTGATTGATCCTTTTAAGATGCTGATGGCGGTGCGTCGATCCAAAAAACTGCTTAAGGAATTCCAGCCGGATCTTGTGCTTACGGCAGGAAGTTATATCGCGGTGTCCGTGGCGCGCGCAGCGCGTTCGCTCAAGGTGCCATATTTTGTGCATCAGCAGGATATCATCAAAGGACTTGCGAACAAGCTCATGGAAAAGCACGCAGTTGCGGTGACGATTACCTTTGACCAGTCACTCAATGATTTCCCGCTCGACAAGACGTCATACACCTCTAACCCGGTACGCAGTGATGCATTTGCGTGCGAGGCAAACGAGGCACAGGAACGATTTGGTTTGGATCCAAGTGTGCCGATGGTGCTCATCACGGGCGGTGGTACCGGTGCCGCGGCGCTCAATCAGCTCACCCTGGAGGCATTGGGTGCGCTCACGGAGCAGATGCAGGTGGTGCATTTAACGGGTGTGGGTAAGGGCATGACGCATCTGCTGGAGGATTACTATACCCGTGAAGAGCAGTTTCGCATTACCAGTCGGTATATACCGCTTGAATTTGTGCGTGAAGGTATGTGCGCCTTGTTGAAGCGTGCTGATGTTGTCGTTTCACGCGCAGGAATCTCATCGTTAACTGAATTGTCACTGCTCAACAAGGCGAGTATGATCATGCCTATCCCCGACAGTCATCAAGAAGCGAATGCACGCTATTTTGCCAAGTACAACGCTATTCGGTTACTTGATCAAAAGAGTCTCGATGGCGTGAAATTTGCTGCGGCAATTCTTGATCTCATGGGTAACGAAGGTGAACGACGAACATTGCAGCGCAATATCGCTCAAATGATTGATCCGCAGGCGGCCAAGCGGTATGTTGATCTGATTGAAAAATTTCTTCGTGCATAAAAAAATGGCCTCCCGCGGGGGTGGCCATGAAAGTCTGGTGATAGTTAGTCATCTTCTCTGAGCGCCTCTTCCATTTCGGCCATTGATGCTGCTTTGGCGAGCCGGAAGTGCCGGGCGATCGAAAGGAAACTACGGGAAAATTGGAGGAGTCGCTTGTCCGAGCAAATTTGCTCGAGGAGCGTCGTTGCCGACGGTGAGCCGAAGTCGGACATCAGTTTGGAGAAGCTTGCAATAAGCTCCTCAGGTTTGATGGGGTTGTCTGAATTCAGCACCTGTTCGACGGAGGTCAAGGCGTTGAGTTCTTTGATGAACTCATCGGCGTCAACCATCCAGTCGTCGCGGCGCGTGATATCAATCGTAATGCCCACACTCTTGTCGTAGAAGACGAGAAGGGCGTGGAGGATTGTTGCAAAAGGACGAAGCACCAGTAGCTCTGCTCCTGCGCTTTCCATGAGCTGCACGATGTCAGCTTGTCGCCAGTTGCGCCGTATGATGCTGGCGAGGTCGGCGTGTTCTGGGAAGGGGCATGAGAACAAAAGTGGTGTGAGTCCGGTGGGTATGTGCTGAGTCGTCATGGGTACCTCCGGGTGTCAATGCTTCACCGTACCGTGAATCTCCAAAACTGTCAAGAGGCTTGCTGAGAGCTTGATAACCTCCTATAATAAAGCATATGCCATATACACGAGAAGAATTACAACAAAAGGATATCCCCGAGGCGGTGGCAGCTTTTCGCCAGTTTATTATTGGTGCCGCTCAAAAACAGCATGTAGCGATCGAGGGGAAATCGGTACCGGAGTTGCTGGGGCAGCTTCCTCGTTTGCGTGAAGTTGTCTTGAAAAAGATGGTGAAGATGTACCAGTCGTTAGCGGGGCAAAAGATTGATCACGCTGATCGAGCCTTTTTCTTTTCCCAAATCAATCGTCGTTTGGCGCTGACTGATCTGCCGACTGTGCAGGATGAATCAGGCACGCGCAATATTACCAATGCACAACCTGATGAAGCGCTGCGGTTGATTGCGGATGCGCTCTACGATCGATATCAAGCAAAGGATCGAAAAGGGTTGCCGTCACATTTGGAGCGGTACATGCAGATTTTGCTGAACTTTAACAAGCACTTGCCTGATCAGATGATCCCGGTAGAGAGTCAGGAGTATAAAGACTTCCTTAAGGAGCAATATTATATCCATTTTCCTTTTATTCGTGAGCGTTTGAACGAGCGTGTTCGCGACGAAGTGAGTGAGGCTGCGGTACCAGCAATTATGGCGGAGCTTGATGCAATTTTGCAGGTGTTGGCGCCTGAGGCAAAATTCAGTACAGGAGAAAAAAAGGCACCTCGGTCAACGGAAGGGCTTTTTGAGGATAAGCAAGCTCAGGTGATTGATGTGAATGGCGAACTGCAGCGTCGCAAGGCAGAAGAAGACGCGGAAGTGAGCAGGCAAGTTGCAGATCTTCAAAAGCGATTTGGTGAGTTTACTCGTAAGCATGCTCAGGAGCCACTGACAAAACTCATCAAGACATTTATCCTGCATTTGATGAAGCAGGGAAGTGCGGTGGATGGCCTGACAAAGCGAGCCTTTGAGGAAGTCTCGTCTGAGCTCATCACGTTGTATGCAGCTGAATTTCCTAGGGAAAAGCAGGCAGAGGCTATTAGCGAGTTGAAGAAAGTATTGCAGGAGCGTATTCGTGAATCTCGGACCCTTAACGAGGAGGTGCGTCCTTCGCGCGGGTCTTTGTCTTGACGCGTGTGGTGAAAAATGTTACCATAGCGGTACTTTTGATGTTACTTTATTTGTCGTGACGCGGGGTGGAGCAGTGGCAGCTCGCCAGGCCCATAACCTGGAGGTCGGGGGTTCGAATCCCCCCCCCGCAACAAGGGAAGTGGAGAAATTTTTTCTCCATTTCGTTGTTTTGTGAAAGTTTTATATACGGGTGGTTAGCTTCCTTCTTCGCGGATCGCGCTGAGCGCGATGCAGCTTCGAAGGATGAACAGTTGCCCAGTTCCTGTTTATTTGTAATATGGGTGGTTAGCTCAGTCGGTAGAGCAGTTGCCTCTTAAGCAATTGGTCCTGGGTTCGAGTCCCAGACCACCCACACGAAATCCTCTGATCAGGGGATTTTTTGTTTATATCGCTAGGGTGGTGAGCAAGCCAATCTGTTGGCTTGCGTTGGGACTCGAAGGCCGAGGCTCTATGAGGAGCACCGAAAGGAGCGAACGCATAGCCGAGGCCCGGCCGGACCCCGAGCTTGTCGAGGGGGAGGAAGTCCCTGCCTGCCGCCTGCCTGCCGGTAGGCAGGGCAGGCAGGCCAGACCACCCACACGAAATCCTCTGATTAGGGGATTTTTTGTTTCAAGCTAAGAGTGGTCAAGAGGCCAAGCTGTCTGCGATGTGATATAATACGACTGATGTCTACAACTACATTTCATAATCTTTCTGCGGATGACGTTCTTGCGAGCGTTAACTCGTCTGCGCAAGGCTTGGCAACTGATGAGGCTGCGCGTCGTTTGGCTGAGCATGGCGCCAATGCTTTGCCGCAAAAGCGTCGAGCAAGTCGATTGCAGGTACTCCTCAATCAGATCAAATCACCATTGATCTATATTTTGATTATTGCGGGTGCGCTTAAGCTTGCACTGCGTGATATGTTGGATGCCTCGGTTATTTTTACCGCGGTGTTTGTCAATTCAGTCATTGGGTATTTTCAGGAAAACAAAGCAGAAAACGCGCTTGAAAAGTTGCATAATTTTATCTCATACCACGCGACGGCACTTCGTGATAACGAAAAGACGCGTCTTGATAGTCGTGACCTGGTGGTGGGGGATATTGTCTTTTTAGATGCCGGTGATCGTGTGCCTGCGGATGGGCGATTACTTCGTATTAATGATCTTGAAGTCAATGAGGCGTCGCTGACAGGTGAGTCAGTTCCTGTCGCGAAGTCGATTAATTCGGTTGACGTGGGGGCGCTGGTCGGAGATCGGACCAATATGGTGCATATGGGAACTGTCGTGACGAAAGGACATGGACTTTTTGTCGTGACAGGGACTGGTTTGCATACCGAGCTTGGTGAGGTAGCGGGGCTGATCAATGAAACACAAGAAGAACCAACGCCGCTCCAGCGGCGCATGGAGCGCTTCGGGCGTCTTTTGAGTATGGCGGTGTTGGGTATTGCCATTTTTATCGTCCTTGAAGGATTATGGCGTAGCTTTGATTTGCTCGAAATTTTTGAAATTGCTGTTGCTGTAGCAGTTGCTTCGATACCAGAAGGGTTGGTGGTGAGTATTACGGTGATTTTGACACTGGGGATGCAACGTATTCTCAAGGAGAAGGCGTTGGTGCGTCGCTTAGTTGCTACCGAAACACTGGGGAGCACCTCGATTATTTGTAGCGATAAGACGGGAACGTTGACGCAGGGAAGTATGGCGGTGTCGCATATTGTCCTTGGCTCGTCAGCAAAGGATGCATTAACCTTGACCAAGGGAGGTGCTGCCACGATTCATGATTATGATGATCTCAAGCGTGCCATTGAGATTGCTCTACTTGCTAACGATGCTGAAATTTTACGTGAAGATGGTGAGGTCAAAGAGGTAGGCGACCCGACGGAAACAGCGTTGTTGCATGTCGCACCCGAGTATCAGATGGATTACAACAAAATTCGTGTCGCCTATCCTCGTCTTGATGACATTCCGTTTGATTCAGAGGCGAAGTTCATGGCGTCGCTGCATGAGTTTGATGCAGAGCACAATATCGTCATGATCAAAGGCGCTCCGGAGGTACTACTTGAATTATCCAGCTTTCATCATCGGCAAACAGCCAAGAAGGCGTTGTCAGCGGCCCGCAAAGAATATGTACTTACGCGTAATGATGAGCTGACAGAGCAAGGATTGCGCGTGCTCGCTGTCGCATACAAGCTCGTTCCGAAGAGTACGACTAAGCTGAGTGAGCAACAGCTCAAGGCACTGGTGTACACGGGACTTTTTGCGATGGAAGATCCGTTGCGCGAAGAGTCCAAGTCAACGCTCAAGTATACGCAAGCTGCCGGCATTCGCACCGTCATTATTACCGGTGATCACAAAAAGACCGTTGCAACGATCGCGCGTCAGCTTGGATTTGTTATCACCGACACCAATATTATAGAGGGGCGAGAACTTGATGGCTGGACGGACGAAGAGCTACGCGAGCGGGTTCGCGATATTGATGTGTATGCGCGTGTTTCGCCACGCCACAAGATTCGTATTGTCAATGCGTGGCAATCGCATGGTGAAGTGGTGGCAATGTTGGGGGATGGGGTGAATGATGCGCCTGCGCTCAAAGCTGCCGACATTGGTGTTGCGGTTGGTTCGGGAACTGATGTTGCCAAGGAAACATCAGATATCGTTTTGCTGGATGACAACTTCAAGACGATTGTCATGGCGATCAAGCAAGGACGTATTATCTTTGATAATATCCGCAAGGTGACATTATATCTTTTGGTGGATTCATTTGCAGAGGTGGTTTTGGTTGTGGGGGCACTTGCGCTGGGCTATCCGATTCCGATTACGGCAACGCAGATTCTGTTTGTAAATATTATGAGTGACGGTTTTCCACATCTTGCCTTGGCGTTTGAGCCGGGAGAGCGCGATATCATGAAGCGCAAGCCGCGCCCTAAAAATGAAGGGATTCTCGACAAAGAGCTTAAGTTCCTCATCTTTATCGTTGGGCTTGTGACGGACATCGGATTGTTTGGTATCTTCTTCTATCTCTTTGAGCAGGGCTATGCAATTGAACATATTCGTACTATTATCTTTATGGCGCTTGCGTTTAATTCGCTGCTGTTCGTCTTTAGTGTCAAAAGCCTCAATAAGCCACTGTGGAAGATTGATTTTTTCAATAACCCGTATATATTTGTGGCGGTGGCGCTGGGTATTGCTGTACAGCTAGGTGCGTATTTCACCCCACTTGTGCATAATGCACTTGGGTTGGTGTGGCTGACACGAGCTGACTGGCTCTTGATTCTTGCGGCGGCATCACTTAAGATTATTGCGATTGAAATTGGTAAAGTTTTCTTTTATACAAAACCTTATGAGAATACCACAACGTCTTAAACAACTCACCCCTCAGCCATTGGTACGTACGTATCACTGGCTTCTCGCCGTTACGGCAGCTTTGTGGTACGGCAATCCAACCAAGGATATGATTGTGATTGGGGTGACTGGTACGAATGGAAAATCAACGACCGTTAATATCATTGGTAACTTGCTTGACTCACCTCAGACACCGGTGGGATTTGCAACGACTGCTAATTTCAAAATTGGTGATCGCGTGTGGCTGAATGACACGAAGATGACGATGTTGGGGAGATTTCAGCTCCAAAAAATGCTCAAAGAGATGAAGGATTCGGGGTGTCTGTATGCGATTATTGAAACTTCATCGCAAGGGATTGAGCAGTATCGTCACTGGGGGATTCGTTACGACTATGCTATCTTTACCAATCTCACGCCAGAACATATTGAGGCGCATGGCGGTTTTGAAAATTATAAAAAGGCAAAAGGTAAGCTTTTTGAGCGTCTGCATAAGCTCCCGCCCAAAACAATTCGAGGGAGACTTATTCCCAAAACGATCGTTGTTAATCTGGATGACCAGCATGCGGGTTATTTTTTGGAGTTTCCTGCCGATGTTAAAATCGGTTACACGCTCACCAATCAACATACTGCAGAAGTTGAGCGCCTGTATACGGTTACTGACTGCTCATTCACGAGTACAGGCATGACGTTTACTTACGAAGGGACCCGATTCCAGTCAGCCTTGCTAGGAGCTTTTAATGTGTATAATGCTGCCGCTGCATTGAGCGTTGCCTTTGAAGAAGGGGTGCCACTTGATGTGCTGAAAACACGACTTGCTGCTATTGCTGGCGTGCCGGGGCGTATGGAGCTGATTAACGAGGGGCAGGACTTCACGGTGCTTGTTGACTATGCGCCCGAACCTGAGTCGCTGAAAGGCTTGTACGCAACGGTGCAGTTATTTGAAAAGAACAAAGTTATTCACGTGCTTGGTTCATGCGGAGGAGGTCGTGATGTGATGCGGCGACCCGTTTTGGGGAAGATGGCGGGAACATCGGCTGATTATGTTATTGTGACCAATGAAGACCCCTATGACGATGACCCGATGCAGATTATGTTATCGGTGGCGCAGGGTGCGAGTGAGGCGGGTAAGCAGGAGAATCGTGATTTGTTTGTCATCGAAGATCGCAAGGCGGCAATTCG
>CAZIQD010000004.1:0-15860 GCA_964541715.1 uncultured Gammaproteobacteria bacterium | reverse complement strand
CTACCCTTCTTTTTCATGTTCCACCTGTTTGGGTTTGGTACAATTGGCGTGACGTTGTTTGTGTCCCTCATAATTTTTGGAGTTATCTTTTGCGCTCGCGAATACTACATGTGGAAGTATAATGTTTTTGTGATGACCAACAAGAAGGTGGTTGATATCGATCAGCGGGGGTTGTTCCATAAGGTGGTTTCTGAGGTTGCCTTCCCCAAAGTACTTGATGTGTCATATCAGAGTAAAGGGGTCGTAAATTCACTATTTGGTTTTGGTGATATCACCGTCAAAACTTCAATTCCTGATTTGGCGCTCGCGATCCGTCACGTCGCGCAAGTAAAGAAGCGTACTGCCTTGTTGATTGACGCTATTTCTGATGGGGGAGGAATGAAGAAACGCCCAGAGATGACGAGCGCACAGAAGCGTGAAAATTTCGATGACTTTTTACAGCAAGAGTCATTTGCTGAGTATGAAGAGATGCCACTCAAAGAGCTTATCGAAGCATATACTGAGACGTATTCGGTGCAGCGCTTGAAGCGTTTGATTGCGCGTGAATTGACGCGCGATGCCCATGATGACGAAGTAGACAGCTGACCATTTTTTATTGTATACTATACGCATGAGACGCGAAAATAAACGTCGATCACACTGGTTTGGCTTTTTGTATACAAAGCTCTTTTTGGTTGTTGGTGCGATCGCGATTTTGTGGA
Source organism: uncultured Gammaproteobacteria bacterium (assembly GCA_964541715.1). Lineage (GTDB taxonomy): Bacteria > Patescibacteriota > Patescibacteriia > CAIXNZ01 > JADLGS01 > CAYRMM01. The sequence goes on along the minus strand of CAZIQD010000004.1, from coordinate 15,159 downwards.
TTGGCGGTTCGGTTATTCGCGGTTTTTCGCAGCGATATGCGGTGAGTGCCGAGATTGAATCGTTGAAGGCAGAGATCAGTCGTTTGGAGCGTGATCAAAATGATCTGACGGCGTTGATGCACTATCTGGAGAGTGATGAGTTTATCAAGCAAGAGGGGCGCATCAAGTTTGGACTCAAGGAAGAGGGGGAGCGCGTTGTGGTGATTAATGATACGAAAGCGGCGGCAAAGCCGAACTTACAGCTGGCACTTGCTGAGCCTGACGAGGAACTTTCAAATCCCCGCAAGTGGTGGAACTTTTTCTTTAACTAAACGCCATGCATCACTATTCATTAGCAACTACTATCAGAAACACGGTCATCCTCCTCGCACTTTTGCTCGGAGGTGGTATGGCTGCACAAGCGCAGTATACGTACCGCTTTGAATATGGTCCCAAGCAGGCGCTCCACTTGGATGATGCCACTGCACAGAAAGGCTATACCATCGAGGCATTTGAGGGGAAATTTCGATTCGGCATTACGCCGGGAGTTTTGACGCAAGGAGGAGCTTTTGAGTTCAAGCAAGTTAACCTTCTTGAAGATTCCGGTATGGAGACGCCGCATGGCTATGTACGTGTCTCTGATATTATTGAGTTTGATATTAAAAATAAAGAGGTCTACAACCCGGCGCGCCCGTTTTGGTTGCAGATGAAATACGATTCTGATTTGGCGTTTGATAAGTTCTTGTTTTACTTCGATCAGGGTAAGGGGCGATGGGTGCAGCTACCATCGACAACTGATTTACAGAAAGGGATTGTAAAGGCGGCGTTCCATTTGCCGTATGCCAAACTTGCTGTCTTTGACACCGACGCGATGCGTTTTGGTAAGGCGTCATGGTATGCGTACAAATCATGCATGTGTGCAGCGTCACCTGATTACCCAAGAGGGACGAAGTTGTTGGTGATTAATCTCAATGCTGATGAGGCAATTGTGGTGACGGTTAATGACTGGGGGCCGGAGCGTGATGTCTTTCCAGACCGTGTGATTGATCTGGATGTTATTGCTTTTGAAAAATTTGGTACCCGTCGCATTGGCGTACTGCAGAATATGTATGTAGCGCCGTATCATGCGCAGCAGTTCACGGAAACAGAAAATATTCTCCTGCAGGCTGGAGGCGTGTTGCCGCTGGAGCAGCAGGCAATTGCAATTTTAACGCAGGTGGCAACAGATGAGGTGCAAGAGAGTGTGGAGGTTGTTGAAGATCCTGTTGAGGTGGCTACTGAAGAACTTGACGATATCGCGACAAGCGATGAGGAGGAGCCGACTTACTACTTTTTGGATTAGATGATCTATTTTAAAAACGTCTCGAAGGTGTATCCGCCCAACCACTACGCGCTTAGTGACGTAAGTTTTCATATTAAGCCAGGTGAGTTGGTTTCGATTGTGGGGCAGTCGGGTGCCGGCAAGTCGACGGTTATTAAGCTGCTGACTGCGGAAGAGGCTCCTACTGAAGGTGAGATTATCGTAGGTGGTTGGGATATTACGGATATCGCTGACCGTGAAGTTCCTGCGCTGCGCCGACAAATCGGGGTGGTGTTTCAGGACTTTAAGCTCTTGCCGCGAAAAACGGTGTATGAAAATGTCGCATTTGCACTTGAGGTGAGCGGAACGCCGAAGAAACGTATTAATGAAGTCGTACCACAGGTTCTCAAGATTGTGGGACTCAAGGATAAGCGCAACAGCTTTCCTGAGCAGTTATCGGGTGGAGAAAAGCAACGCGTTGCGATTGCGCGCGCCTTGGTGCATCGTCCCAAGGTGCTGCTTGCCGATGAGCCGACAGGAAATCTTGATACGATCAATACCCAAGACATTATCCACCTCCTCCAAAAGATCAATGAGTTTGGGACGACGGTTGTGTTGGTGACGCATGACCGCGATGTGGTCAATGCATTGCACAAGCGCGTGATTACATTGGAAGACGGTAAGGTGATCAAGGACGTTGAAAAAGGGAAGTATCATATTTAATCATATCGCATGTTTGTTTCATTATTTCGAGTTATTAAGTTCGCCTTTCAGGATTTCTTTCGAAATTTCTGGCTTTCATTTGTGACGCTCACTATTTTGTTTCTGGCGCTGTCGGCGGTGCATGTGCTGATCATCCTCAATACGCTTGCGGATACGGCGATCGCTCAAGTTGAACAAAAGATTGATGTGACGGTGTATTTCAATAACGCGGTTCGTGAAGAGCAGATTTTTAATGTGCAAAATTATCTGGAGGCAATGCCTGAGGTGAAGGAGGTGACCTATGTCTCCAAGGATGATGCGTTGGCGCAGTTTCGCGCAAAACATCAGGGTAATGAAAAAATTCTTGAAACACTCGAAGAGCTTGAGGATAACCCACTGGGTGCAACCCTGATTATCAGTGCGCAGACAACAGAGGCGTATCAGACAATTTTGGAGGCGCTTGAAGGGCAGCAGTATGCAAATCTCATTGAAGACAAAGATTTTGACGACCATCGTCTGGTGGTCGATAAGATCATGACGGTGACTAATCGAGTGTCGTTTGCGGTCATGATTTTGGCTATTGTGTTTGGTCTGATCTCTATCCTTATTGTGTTTAATTCCATTCGTATTGCGATTTACACACACCGTGATGAGATTCGTATGATGGCGCTTGTGGGAGCCACTAATTCATTTATTGTGGCACCGTATATCGTGCAAGGGTTGTTGTTTGCGCTCTTTGCGGTCGTCGTGTCAATGGTGGTTATGTATCCGTTTCTCGGCGTCATGCAGCCGTATATTGCTACCTTCTTTGAAGACGGTGGGGGCTTCAATATCGTCGAGTATTACAACATGAATTTCCCGATGATTTTTGGGCTGATGTTTGCTGGTGCAGCATTGATTAATATTTTTGCCGCCTTGTTGGCGACTAATAAGTATCTCAAGTATTAAGCCGGGAGCGTTGACTTTTCACCTCACAACGCCTATACTACCCGTACTTATTGGGGTGTAGCCAAGTGGTAAGGCAGCGGGTTTTGGTCCCGTGATCGAGGGTTCGAATCCTTCCACCCCAACACTGTCATGAATTTTACAATAAAGTGCTTGTGGTGAGGGGGGGAAGGATTCGAACCCCGTGGGCGCTGTAGGTTTAACGAAGTAGGTAAGCTAACGGGTAAACCAACCTTCTTGTTGTGATGAGTTGCCATAACTCAAGGCCGCGTATGCGGCTTTTGTTATCTAAGGAGCATGCTATGAAATCAGGATTTCTCTATATCGATAAGCCGGCAGGAATTTCTTCGTTTGGCGTGATTCGTAAAGTGAGAGGTATTACCGGCGTGAAACGTGTCGGACATGCTGGTACGTTGGATCCGTTTGCAACGGGTCTTTTGATTGTTGCGGTGGGGCGCGAGTATACCAAGCAGCTGACGCAGTGGCTGAAGAAAGATAAGACGTATGAGGCAACGTTTCTGTTGGGGGCAACTTCGACGACTGGTGATCCGGAGGGTGAGATTATACCAACGCAGGGAGTGCAGCCGCCGTCAGAGGAGGATCTTCGCCGTGTCATGACGGCGCATACGGGTACGTTGAACCAGACACCCCCGGCGCATTCGGCTATTAAGGTAAATGGCAGACGTGCGTATGAACTAGCGCGTAAAGGCGTTGAGGTGCAGTTGCCATCCCGCGAAGTAACGGTGCATGAGCTCCGTCTCGATGCATATGCCTATCCTGTGGTACAATGTACTATAAGCGTGAGCTCAGGGACGTATATTCGTTCACTCGCGCAGGATATCGGCGCGGCGTTAGGCACGGGAGCATATCTGACGGCACTGCGAAGAACGAGGATTGATGCGGTGACGCTTGATCAGGCGGTGACGCTTGAGCAGCTTGCGCAGGACACCTGGGAGACATTTTTGCATCTATAAGTGAGAGATTTTTTTATGATATATTTTATTGGGTTACAGGTGCTTTTAGCGGGTATTGGTCTGTATGTGGCGTTGGTGATTGGTCGCAGTAAGCAGAAGGGCACCGCTTTGGTCTGTTCGATTGAACATGATTGCGACTCTGTGGTGAATTCTGCGTTTGGGAAAACATTTGGTATTGAGAATACGCTATTGGGAGCACTCTATTACGGCGGCATTGGTTTGGGGTATGCGCTTTTGGCGGTGAGCAATTTTACGCTGTGGGGCGTGTCGTGGTCAGATATGCTCCTTATTGGTTCAGTAGGTGCCGCACTTTTCTCCGCCTATTTGGTCGGGATCATGGCGTTTAAGCTCAAGCAGTGGTGCGACTGGTGCTTGGGTTCAGCTGCAGTCTCCTGGTTCATAGCAATTTTTGGAGTCATCATGTACTTCATCTTCTAAAAGCTTCTTTGAAGAAGCAGCGTTGACAGGGCGCTGCTTTTATGATACTTTGAGATATTCAAAGGAGTATCCCATGAGTTTTGTACCTTCCATGACCCAGAAAACATTGCTGCATGAGCTGATGCAGCTGTTTGGCAAGGTGGAGGCGCTCAAAAAGCGCAAACACCCCAAGTTCGATAGTGACACCGCTGACTTTGTCATCACCAGCTCGGTGACCATGGTGATGCAGTACATCGATGAGAACTATACACAGCAGCAGCGGCCCTTTCCCGGCGTCAATGCTAAAGAGTATGCCGATCTGGCGCTCTACATCCGGGAGATCTTGCGCTATATCTCAATGGCCCTCTTCAAAAACGAGGAAGGGCTCAAGCGGACGCTGGTGCAGGTGCGGCACACGGGAGAGAAAGAGATGGAGGATTTCATTCTCCGCAGTGCGAACCAAACCCGCCTCCACTACATCAGGCAGTTCGTGCAGGTGCTCAGCGTGACCGGCGTCATTCCTGAGGGGCGTATCATTCAGCCCATGACGGAGTCGCTGCTGAGCTATTTTTTGGAAAAAAAGAAGCGTGCCGAGCAGCACACAGCTGAAGATCGGGAACTGCTCAACCAGTATCGGCTGTTGTGCAAGAACGCTTTTGACAAGCTGATGTCGCTGCGTGTGTTTGCAGCCGAGTTTCCCGAGGCGCTGTCAAGCACTGATCGTCTCGATGGCGTTGAGATTGCTCGGGCGCTCGGCGATGAAATGATCGAGGAGGAGCTTTCCAGGGGTATTTTTCTCTTGTCGCCACCGGCAGGGTATGAGGGGTCATCGTGACCCCTTTTTTTATACGTGATTTTACTTCATTTCATTGGTATACTAGAGGTATGTTTGGATGGAAACTACCCGCAACGATTGCGGCACTACTGATGCTTGTTGCTGGCCCAAGTCTGGGTATGTTTTTTGTATCTGATGATTTTGATTGGCTGTCTATTGCTCTACAAGGGGAGCCTTTGTGGAAAGCGTTTGTGGGGAACTATTATGGCCAGCATGGCGTGGGAGGAACGTTTCGCCCCATGGTGAATGTATTTTTTGAGCTTATGACAAGGGTGGGGGGGCTGCAGCCGGCGCTGTATCATGCTGTACAGTTGGCGGTACATGGACTGAATGCCTGGCTTGTTGCGCAACTCGCCACACGCTTGTGGCGTGGACGTGAAGGAGTGGTGATTGGCTGGCTGGCTGCGGTCATGTTTGTCGTGATGGCGCAGCATGCGGAGGCGATTTTTTGGATTGCGGCAATTGGTGATCCATTGGCAACAGCGGGAGTGCTGGGTGCGTTGTTGTGTTATGTCAGTTATCGTCATGAGGGCACGTGCGCGCGCCAATGGCGTATCGTGAGTAGTATCTTATTGGTTGCGGCATTACTGACCAAGGAGATTGCATTGGTCTTTCCGGTGCTGATTGTGGGATATGAGTTGCTTGTATGCCGAACGTTTTCAGTGCGCTCGCTGGTGCGTTTGACGTGGCAGTACTGGTTGATGGTGGTCGTGTATCTGCTGTACCGTTGGTGGGCGATTGGGCTTGTGGTGGGATATTATGCCGAAAGTTCATTGCGCGTTGATCTGTTGCGATACGTACACAACCTTATTGCGTATGATGTGGGAGCCTTGTTCGTTGGTGCGCCACGTATATGGCTCACGACACTCTTGCAGATGCATTGGTATGTGTATGGTGTGCTTGCGTTGTTTGCCCTTGGTGTCGTGGTGCGTTGGGCGTGGCGTGGCGTGTATACGCAGCTCGTGTTTGCTGTTTTTTTCTGGCTGGTGAATATTGCGCTGGTAACGCCGCTGAGTATGAGTATGCTCAACGACGAAGGGGAGCGGTATGGATACCTGGCGTCGGTAGCAATCGCCTGGTTGTTGGCGTGGATGGTGTATGAAATCATTAAAGCGCGTTATTGGATTGGTGTAGCTGCTGCGGTTGTTGTGATGAGTTATCATGTTTGGCATCTGGACGCCAAACTGGGTATGTGGCGTCAGGCGGGCCATGTGAGTAGCTCGCTGACAGCTCAGCTCGCAAACCTGCCGTTTGAGCAGTACAAGAAAAATTATCTTATCGGACTGCCGGATACGTTGGATGGCGCAGCGGTGATGCGTAATGGTGCAGTGCAGGCTGCCGCCTTACTCCGCGATGATGGTGTGGTGCTTGAGCGTGTGCCCGTGTATACGCTGCTTCCCACGGAGTTGCTCTATGCGCCGATCTATAGTACGCTACAGCGATTGCCTGATGGAGCTCACTTTACGGTGAGTGATGAGCAGTATCTCATCACCGGTAACGCCACCGAGTCACACCCTGAGTATCGGTTTGAGCTGTGGAATTATGATTATGAGCAGACGACATCGAACACAATTCGTATTCAGTTTCAAGGGGGGCGTGAGTTTGATTGGGCGCGTGCTGAGATTGCCCTATGGTATTATGAAGAGGGGGTTTTAAAGAGGTTTGAAGAGTAGCGGTATGTTAACCGAAGAACGACAAGAAAAAATCACGACCATGTTGCAGCGTCGTCAGCGTGATCTGACGGTGGTGCTTGAAGATGTCCATGATCCTCATAACGTCTCGGCGGTTTTGCGTTCGTGTGATGCCGTCGGTGTGGCGACGGTACATCTCGTCTATCCTGTTGGCAGGTTTCCAAAAATTTCCAATACCACTTCCTCAAGCGCGGGCAAGTGGATTGAGGTTGTGCGTCATGATTCGATTGAGGCATGTTATCATCACCTCGCTCAACAAGGGATGAGGATCTACGCGACGTATTTAGGGGAAGATACTCCTTCACGGATGCTGTATGACCTTGATCTCACCGGGAAGGTTGCTCTGGTGTTTGGTAATGAGCATGCGGGGGTGAGTGAGTATGCGTGGCGGCATGCTGATGCGAATTTTCAAATTCCGATGATGGGTATGGTGCAGTCGCTCAACATCTCAGTTGCCGCCGCTGTCACGCTCTATGAGGCGCTACGGCAGCGACAATCAGGAGGTGCTTATGACACGCCCCAGTTTTCTGAGGAAGATATTGCAGCGTATCTTGATACGGTAGCCTGGGCACCGATTCGGCGGCGCTTGCGTAAACAGGAGCAATAGCGTACGGTGTCGGAAGAACTCGTACGAGAGGAGGGAGTATGGATCAGTCTGATGATCCGATTCAACAGCTCATTAACGAGACCAAGGAGTTACTTGCGCAAGGTCATCGTGCCGCACGTGAGGCTCAAGAGCTCCTTGATCAGATGGATGTTGCGCAGGTCGTGGTGCTCCGTCTCATGCCGCCCCTCAACGCCTTGTTGCATGAGGTGAGCATCGAGGAGCTGGAGGTAGCGGCTGCGCAGGCATGTCGCGTCTTGTCTCGTCACACAACCTTTCACTAAGCCCTTACGGGGGCTTTTTTTCTTGAAGGAACTGCTTTTTTCTTGTATCCTAAAGGAGTTATGTTGCAGCAACGTACTGAAAAGGTAGTAATTTTAGGGGGGGTGCATGGCGACGACCATTTGGGTGTCGAGGTTTTGACGCATTTTTTTCAGCACCGAAACCCATTGTTTCAGCTACTTTTGGGAAATTACAAGGCGATTGAACAGAAGAAGAAATATATTGATTTTGATTTAACCAAAGCGGGGAAGGGTGATATTACCTGCAGCACGGTATTTGAAAAGTGTCGTGCCGCTGAAATTCACGAAGTATTGGAGCAGTTTGAGTATGTGGTGGATGTGCATGGATCTCACCGTACGGGCGACTATGCCATTGTCACTGACGAGCGTCATCGGACGCTTGCCTTTGCGCAGGCATTGGGCGTTGCGCGGATTGTTGTTATTGAGCCTGCTCATTACCTCATTGAGTCCGTTCCACATGCGGTTACCTGGGTTCGTCGTGTGCAGGTCAAACCGGCAGTAGCACCTGATGAGGTGGCAGAGACAGTTTTGGCATTGAATCGGCTAGAACATTTTTTCGCATCTCAAGAGCTTCCTGAGATTACCGTTGATGTGGTGCGTGTGCCATCACTGCAGGATAATATGATCGAATATCTTCTCGAGCATCCGGTGCCTGACGTGTCATGATTCGTCTGATGTGATACACTATGACTACGATTAAACGTAATACTTATGTCAAAGATAGCGTTGTTACATACAACTGAAACAAGAAAAAAGGAGACGATTGTGAATATTGTTAAGGCGAGTAGCCCAGTCCCGACGTACTTTTTGCTCTTGGTGCTTTCTATCGTTATTGTGACGATCGGTTTAGTGCTTGATAACGCAGCGGTGGTGATTGGTGGTATGTTGGTCTCTCCTCTCTTGTCGCCAATTTTGAGTTTGGGGATGGGTGTTGTTATTTCTGATATGAAGCTGATCTATCGATCAGGATATGTGCTCTTGAAGTCGCTAGCTATCGTTGTGGCAATTTCGATATTCATCGCCTGGATTTCTGACTTTGAATTGAATGCTGAGATTACCAGTCGCGTGAATCCAAGCCTCTCGTATTTTTATGTCGCCATAGCGTCTGGTGTTGCGGCCGCCTTTAGTTATATCAAAGAAGAGTTTGAGGAGCGCCTTGTCGGTGTTGCTGTCGCGATTGCACTCTTGCCACCGTTATCGGTCACCGGTATCGGGATTGCGCTCCTGAACCCTGAGATTGTCTTTGGATCCCTTGAGTTGTTTGCAGCAAACTTGATTGGTATTGTGCTGGCGACGGTAATCGTATTTTCGCTTTTTGGGTTTTATACCGTTAAGGGAGCAGTTGCCAAAGAATTGAAGGTAGAGAAAAAGGAGCTTGAACAGTACGAAAAAGAAAAAAAGGAGGCAGCGCAGGAAATTGCGGCAAGTGTCTTACCAGAAGACTCAAAAGAAGAGTAGGCGAACAAAACCCGAATAACAACCGCTGAAAAACCGAACAAAAATGAGGCTGAAATTAGCTTCATTTTTTAGTTATCCACAGCAAATAGTTGACACGTTCGGTTTATGTACGGTATTCTTAGATTATCAAGATTGATTATAAAAATTTATCACACGCCTATGGAGCTGCTTACCAAGCGTCAAAAAGAAATACTGGACTTCATTAATTACTTCGTCGGCGATCATGGGTACTCGCCGAGTTACCGCGAGATCGCACAGCACTTTGGACTCTCATCAACGGCCACTATTCATGAGCATATCCAGACGCTGAAAACAAAAGGGTACCTTGATGCAGAAGATAACTCGCCGCGTTCACTGGAGGTTGTCGAGGCGGTCACTAATTTTGCTCGAGCACTGGAGCTACCGTTGGTCGGACTGATCACTGCGGGGCAGCCAATTGAGGCAGTTGAAGAAAAAGAAACGTTTGCCGTGCCTGCAGCATTGGTGAAGGATCAGATCAATACCTATGTGCTTAAGGTGAAGGGTGACTCCATGATCGAGGAAGGGATTTTCAATGGAGACTATGTGATTGTTGAACGTAATCCAAGTCCTCAGAACGGTGATGTCGTTGTTGCGTTGCTTGATAACTCCCATGCGACGCTCAAAAAATATTTTCGTGAGACAGGGCATATTCGATTGCAGCCAGCAAACAAGACGATGCAGCCAATTTTTGTAAAAGATTGCATTATCCAAGGTGTTGTGAAGGCGGTGATTCGACAGTACTAACCAATTCAAGACGCATGTATGACTCTTTTGGCTCCCCGGCCGGGAATTAATTAGCCAAAAGAGTTATCTCAGGTGGCTTGATGTGCATATCTTTTCATGATCTGTGCATTGGCTACGTGAGATAACCATGCTCGTTGTAAGGTATATCTTGGGGGATCAAGAGGCGACGCCAGCCTGGCGAAAAGCCGGGATATACCTTTCAACATGGTGGTTTTGATTCATAACCACGCCCCTATGCCGCGACAGTACAAGCGAATCTATCGACGTGTTATTGTGCACGTACTTGATAGTATTTTTGCATAATATTTTTGAATACACTCTTGGGTGCACTCCCTGAATACGCAAGAGTAGAATGTCTATGAATCGCTTCTTCGCCATGAGAGGCGATTTTTTGATATACTTGCTGTACGAATATGACACAAGGACGTATGAAACGAACAATTGTATGGAGCGCGCTTCTGCCGGAGGTGTTTGTATTTATGGTAACGCCGTTACTTGCGTTGCTTGTTGTGCGGGAGTATCTGAGTAGCCTTGTGGTTGATGGTTTTGTTGCGAGCGGATCATCAGACTTGATGGCGCTCATCCCACTTTTTGTCGGCATTGCCGTCGCTACGGTGACGATGTTGTGGCTCATGAAACGCCGCCACGGTGGTGCTCTTATGCAAGGCGTGCTCTACCTGGCTATGTTTCAGGGAAGCATGGTTATTTTTCAGGCATGGTTGCGGCCAGAGCTTGCTGTGAGCATCAGTTTGCTGCTTATACTGCTCTACGCAGCTCGTCCTTGGGTGTGGCTGCACAACCTGGTGCTTATGATAGCGCTTGGTGGGATTGGCGTACTTTTGGGGGTGCAGTTCTCAGTTCTTGCTCTCGTTATTTTTTCCGTGGCGTTGGTGCTGTATGATGCTTTTGCTGTCTGGAAGTCACGGCACATGGTTGCCTTGGTGAAGGGGATGGCTGCACAACGCGTTTTCTTCGGCTTTATCTTTCCTCACGAACGTGCTCGTTATGGAGTGCTGGTACGCTCATTTAACGAGCTTAAGGGCTTGTCATTTTTGGGGACGGGGGATGTCGTCATCCCTGGTATGTTGGTGGTGGGGGCTTCGTTTATTTCCTTGACACAGGCATTGGGTGTCTTTGCGGGGGCGTGTGCGGGATTTTTTACCTTGTTATATGCGAGTTATCGGGGGGCTGAGGGGCGGATGTATCCTGGGCTGCCCCTCATTGTAACAGGCGCTTTATTAGGATTATTTTTGGCGACTTTGTAAACTGTTGGAAACCGCGTGGCAGTGCTATACTGTCGGTATATCTCTCACGCCTATGCACCTCTCGCCTCTACAGAAAAACGCTGAAGCGTTTGATCGCTGGCAGCTGTTGGATGACGACAATCTTCATCTTGATGAGGTGAAGATTCGGTTTGTTGATATGCCGCAAAAATTACTGTTGGCGACGCATGAGCTGGAGGATTACTACAAGTTATTTTTTTTATCTCAGTCGGTTGTCATGGTGATTGGCGGCCTTAAGCCGGCGACCTCGTTGTCATTGGACTTGTCGCTGCTCAAAGAGTACGAGGAGCGCGGTCTCTTGGATGCATTTTCACTGACGCCGCTTGCGACGGTCTTATTCGACCATTTTTCGGTGAGTGTTGCCGAGAAGTTGCACATGACGGACAACCGGATCGAGTTTTACGTTTTTAATCCCCAGATTGTCCGTGCGTTGCATACGCGGTACCCTAAGTTATTACCCTATGATGGCGGTAATATTAATCGATGGATCCAGGCATGTGTCGATGCGGGGGTGCATCGTGATATCGTTCTTGGTTTATTGTTTGGATTCCCGATGTCTTCGGTGAAGCAGTTCGTTCAATACAATACGGATAGTTCATGTCGTATTGATGAGCGCCATCGAATCTCAAGTTATGGTGAGTCGTACTACGTGTGGGGCAAAGAGCTTAAGAGAGATGTACGTATTCGTGAGCATATCAAAGAGACTTTTTTTACCCACCTTGCACTTAACGAACTGTATCTACAGCTCACGCGGGAGCTCCAGACGACGGCTGAGCCGTTTCGAGCGGTGAGCAAGGAGTCATTTGCAAATACTGTCTATTCATTAAAAATTGCCAAGGATATTTACGGACATGACCGATAAGCATACTGACGCCCCATTTGTGCATCTGCACGTCCACTCTGATTATTCGCTGCTCACCGGGCTTGCGAAGGTTTCTGATATTGTCAAAAAGGCCAAGCAGCAGGGGATGCCGGCAGTTGCATTGACGGATTTAGGCAACTTGTATGGCGCAATTGATTTTTATAAAACATGTCGCAAGTATGAGATTAAGCCGATTATTGGCGTCGAGGTGTATCTGGCGCCCAACGGGCGTCTCAATAAGCGGGCCAAGTTGGATGAGGAGCGTCATTCATTAGTCCTCTTGGCAGAAAACAATGAGGGATACCAAAACTTACTTAAAATAGTGAGTATTGGATTTTTAGAAGGATTTTATTACAAGCCGCGTGTCGATAAGGAGGTATTGCGTGAACACGCTGGAGGTATTATTGCCTTGTCAGGCAGTTTGCACGGCGAGGTGCCCAAGGCCGTTTTGAAGAATTATCCGCCTGAGCAGCTGGATGCGTTGATTGGCGAGTATCAGGAGATTTTTGGTAAGAAAAATTTCTTTATTGAGATTATCCGTAATCCTCGGGTTACTGATCAGGAGTTGGTGAATCAGCGCCTTATTGAGGCGGCGCGTCGCACTGATGCGTCATTGGTTGCCGCAGGAAATACGTTTTATCTGAACACAGAAGATGACCAGGCGCACGATATTTTGCTCTGTATTCAAAACAACCGAAAAGTCTTTGAAGAGAATCGGTTTTCGATGATGGGAGAGGATTATTCTTTTTTGCCCGTCAATGAGATGGAGAAACGCTTTAGTGATCTTCCTGAGGCACTTGCCAATACGGTAGAGATTGCGCAACGGTGTACGGTTGATCTTGAGTTTGGTGCTCACCGACTTCCGGCGTTTAACATCCCACGGGGACATACCTATGAATCATATCTGCGCCTTGAGTGTTATCGTGGGTTGGTGATGCGTTACGGGGGGGTGTTTGATGGGGCGTCAATGGAATGGAAGATTGATGCTGATACAATTTTGATTGAGTACAAGGCAAATGCGTATCGTAAGCGCGATATCGTGGATCGTCTAGAGTATGAGTTATCGGTTATTGAAAAGACGGGATTTGCGTCATACTTTCTGATCGTTTCGGACTTCATTAAGTGGGCAAAGAAGCAGGGTATTATGGTGGGTCCTGGTCGTGGTTCCGCGGCGGGAAGTATGGTGGCATATCTGACGGAAATTGTATCGATTGATCCTATTAAATATGATTTGCTTTTTGAGCGTTTCTTAAATCCTGAACGTATCTCCATGCCCGATATTGATACCGACTTTGCTGACGAACGTCGCGAAGAGGTGATTCGCTATGTGCAGGAGACGTATGGTCACGACAAGGTGTCGGGGATCATTACCTTTGGAACGCTTGGTGCTAAGGCGGTGGTGCGCGATGTCGGTCGTGCGTTGGGCGTTGAGTATGCTTACTGCGACAAAATTTCCAAAATGATCCCGATGTTTACCGATCTGACGACGGCGCTTGCGGAGGTGCCTGATCTCAAGCAGGAGTATGGGAACAATCCGGACTGTAAGCGTATTATTGATAACGCACTTAAGTTGGAGGGAGCGAAGCGTCATGCGTCGCAGCATGCTTGCGGAATTTTGATTACCAAAGATCCGCTAACGGAGTACGTACCGGTGCAGCGTATCGGCGGTGATGACGAGGAGGGGGGTATTGTGTCACAGTACTCGCTTTTTCCGGTGGAAGATCTTGGATTGCTCAAGATGGATTTCTTGGGCCTCAAGAACTTAACGATTATGGAAAACGCGCTTGAGGCGATTGAAAAAATTCATGGCGTTCGTATTGATCTTGACACACTTCCGTTTGACGATGAGGAGACCTATGCGTTGCTTCAGCGCGGTGAGACAACAGGCGTGTTTCAATTTGAGTCTGCCGGCATGAAGCGGTATATGAAGCAGCTGCAGCCCAACGAGCTTGAAGACTTGATTGCAATGGGAGCGCTGTATCGTCCGGGACCTCTGGACGCCGGCATGGTGGATGAATATATTGATCGTAAGCACGGCAAAAAAGCCGTGACGTATGCGCATGAAAAATTAGAACCAATTCTCAAGGATACATACGGCGTTATTGTTTATCAAGAGCAGGTGATGAGAATTGCCCGTGACCTTGCTGGGTTCACGTTGGGAGAAGCGGACGTACTTCGTAAGGCTGTGGGTAAGAAGATCAAAGAGTTGATGGACAAGCAAAAGGCATTGCTCGTTGACGGTATGATAAAAAATGAGATCAGCCGCCCGCTTGCAAATGAGATTTGGGCACAGATTGAAACCTTTGCCCGCTACGGATTTAACCGATCGCACGCGGCATGTTATGCCGTGATTGCCTACTATACCGCGTATCTGAAGGCAAAGTATCCGGCGGAGTATATGGCGGCGTTGCTCACGTCAGATCTGCATGATCTTGATCGTATTGCGATTGAGATTAATGAATGTCGACAGATGGGGATTCAGGTGATGTCACCTGATGTTAATGAGTCGTTTACACGATTTACGGTCGTTGCAGAAAGTTTGGCGCAAGGAAAGCCGCGTATTCGCTTCGGCCTTTCCGGTATCAAAGGGTTGGGAGAGGGGATTGCGCGGGCTATTATTGCAGAGCGTAAGCAGCGCGGGTCATTTGCGAGCCTTGAGGATTTCTTGATGCGCGTACACTCAAAGGATTTGAATAAAAAGTCATTGGATGCGCTTATCCGTTCCGGTGCTCTTGATCGCTTTGGCGATCGCAATGAGATGCTCCACAACATGGAGCGCTTGTTGGCGTTTGTCAGGGAGCATCACGCAACGGTCTCAACGGCGCAAAATTCTCTCTTTGAGTTACTGCCCGATCAAATGAAGCCGACCTTGCAGATGGAGAAGTATCCGCCTGCCGATAAGCAGGTGCAGCTTTCATGGGAGCGCGAACTACTCGGATTTTATCTTTCGGAGCACCCTTTTGAAGATCTGCAGCGTGAGTTGGATGGTTATATCGTGGACACGCATTCTTTGATTAAAAACAAGTACACAGGGCATGTGCG
>CAZIQD010000003.1:29164-39665 GCA_964541715.1 uncultured Gammaproteobacteria bacterium | reverse complement strand
TTATTAACAAACTCTTTAATTCCTACATATGGAACAAGAAGGATTGAAATTTCTTGCTGCAGGTCTTGCAATGGGACTTGGAGCGATCGGGCCCGGTATCGGTGAAGGTATTATTGGTGGTAAGGCGTTGGAAGCAATCGGACGCAACCCCTCAGTATCTGACTCGATCTTTTCTAAAATGATCGTTGCGATGGCGATCGCGGAATCAACCGCCATCTACTCATTGGTTATCGCGTTGATTATTTTGTTCGTGCTGTAACAAATCTTAGAAACATTCGCTATGGAAGCTTTGCAAAATTTGGGAATCGATTGGAGAGGCGTACTGATGTATCTCGTTAACTTCGGGGTACTGATTGTGATTTTGACAAAGCTACTGTATCGTCCGATTTTGAACGCGATTGATCAGCGACGAGCGATCATCGCGCAAAACTTGAACGAAGCCGAAGAGATCAAAAAAACCTTCGAAAAAGAATTTTCTCGCAAGCAAAGCGAGTTTGATGACGCACTTAAGCGCATGGAGCAGGAAGTGGTCGCTGCGAAGCGAAGCGCCGAGCTCAAGGCGGACGAGATTTTGGCCGAAGCTGACCTCAAGCGCACCAAGATGATTCAGGATGCGCGCGTGGTTATTGGCCAGATGAAGGAAGATATTCAAAAGGACATTGAGCGCGATGTGCGCGCAAAAATTCAACGTGTGGTGACGGCAATTCTGAAGGAAACTGTTCCTGAAGATGTCGTGAAAAAGAGCGTTGAACAGGAATGGAAATCACTCAACTAGCATGCAGCTTCTTTTCGCACAATTTATTAAAGATTGCGCAACCGCGCTGCGTGGTAAAGGTGCCGTTGCTGTTTTTGGCAAAACACTTGAGGACGCTGCTGTGGCGGTGATTGATGAGTTGACGGAAGATTCACTCATGCGCGAAGTTGATGTCGCTCTCAGTGCGCTACGAGGGGCTTCTGTCACATCACCCTTGCTCACCGCATTTGCGGTGGTGTATGAAGCAACCGCGCTGCGACATGCAGCCGGTATGCCGATTACGCTGAAGGGTGCGTGTGCACAGGCAGCGGTCGGTGCCGTTGAAGGGCTTACGTATCATGAGGTGATTCGCGAGATGCGCACGATTGCGCATGCTGCAGGGATTCCCGTCGGAGAACTCCAGCTCGCTCGTGACGTTGACGCCACAACAAAGGCTCAGATCATGGTTGATTTCAAGAAGCGCCATCCCGGTGCAGTGCTGGTGGTGACGGTGCATCCTGATCTATTGGGCGGCGTACGACTCTTTGTCGGCAATACAGTAGTTGATATGAGCTGGGACGCCCAGCTCCAGACCATCTTACGGGCACGTAACTAGCTAAGTGATATATATGGGCACATCATTTGATCAATTTTTCCAAGCGCTTGACGATGCTATTAGTACCGTTGAAAAGCGTGAGACCAAAGAAAAGCAGGCAGGAACCGTCCGTTCATCAAAGGACGGCGTGATTGCGATTGAGGGTATTTCTGATTTACAGATGGGCGAGATCGTGGTTATCCCACAAGCCGGTGTGGAAGGTATGGTTGTCGAAGTTGACAAGCATCAGGCAATGGCGGTAACACTGCAAAAAACAAACGATATTAAGACCGGCTTTACCGTTGAATCAACGGGACGAGTCCTTTCAATCCAAGTGAACGATGGGTACGTTGGTCGCGTCGTGAATCCGTTAGGCGAAGTGCTCGACGGAGGTCCGTCGTTGGGCAAGGGAACCGCTCAGCCGATCGAAAAGATCGCGCCGGGCGTGATGACGCGTAAGTCAGTCTCTGAGCCGGTACAGACCGGTGTCGTGGCGATTGACGCACTCATTCCAATCGGTCGCGGACAACGCGAGCTGATCATTGGTGACCGTCAGACGGGTAAGACCTCAGTTGCGCTGGACACGATCATCAACCAACGTGGCGAAAACATGAAGTGTGTCTACGTCGCAATCGGTCAGCGTGACGGTAAGACGACGCAGGTTATCAAGAAGCTCAAAGACGCAGGTGCGATGGATTACACGGTCATTGTCTCATCATCGGCATCTGACTCTGCAATTATGCAATTTTTGGCACCATACGCAGGTGTTGCGATTGCGGAATATTTTATGAACAAAGGAGAGGATGTCCTTGTGGTATACGATGACTTGTCAAAGCATGCCGTCGCGTATCGTGAAGTTTCGCTCTTGCTGCGCAAGCCACCAGGACGTGAAGCATACCCGGGTGATGTCTTTTATATTCACTCACGTCTTTTGGAGCGTGCAGCTCGTTTGAACGAAGACAACGGAGGTGGATCAATCACGGCATTGCCGATTATTGAGACCCTTGCCGGCGACGTGTCAGCATATATCCCGACAAACGTGATTTCAATTACCGACGGTCAGATCTTTTTGGAGACAGGACTTTTCAACAAAGGTATCCGTCCTGCCATTAACGTTGGTATCTCAGTATCGCGTGTCGGAGGTGCCGCGCAAACCAAGATTATGAAGAAAGTTGCGGGTACGGCAAAGCTTGATTTGGCGCAATACTACGAACTTGAAGCCTTCTCGCAGTTCGCATCAGAACTTGACGAAGAGTCAAAGAAAAAATTGGTACGCGGAGAGCGTGTCGTGGAAGCATTGAAGCAAAAGGAAGGTGCGCCGCGAAAACTCTGGGAACAGGTGGTTATCTTGTGGGCATCACAGAATGGCTATCTTGATACCGTGCCAAAAGATAAGGTGCAGGAAGAGTTACAGTTGTTGATTGAGAAAATGCAGGCATCTAACCAGGAGTTGATTGACGCTATCGGTAAGGAGAAGGCGATGACGGATGAGATTGCAGCAGCAATTGAAAAAGAGGTAACGACGCATTTTAGAAAGTAACCTAATTTTGAGGCGATGTCGTTGGTCGAAGTTAAAAACAAAATACAATCAACCAAAAACACGAAAAAGATCACCAAGGCGATGCAGTTGGTTGCCGCAAACAAGATGAAGCACTTCCAAAAGAAGGCGTTTGCGAGCAGAGAGTACTCATGGCGCTTGCTGGAGTCACTGGAGATCTTGCACGCGAACTATCGTTCGTTCTCGTGGGGTGAGGATCGTTCGCAAGGAGCAACGCTGTTTGTGCTCATGACCTCAGACAAGGGGTTGTGCGGCGCGCTCAACAATCGCTTGGTGAAAGGGTTGTTTGACTCAGCGGCGTGGAATGAATGCGCGCCGGATGAACGGCTCCTCATTACGGTTGGTAAGAAGAGTAAGGTTGCAGCGAAGCGACTGGGTGTCCCCATTCTCAAATCATTCGAAGGAATCTATGAGGATATGGAGCCGATGAACTCGCTCAAGCTCGTCTCGAAAATCCTTCAGTATTGGGACGAGGGTGCGTGCAAAAAGATTATTCTGGTTTCGCCGCATTATGTGAACCCTTTCTTAATTGAGACAACGCACAAGCAGTATCTGCCATTTAACAAAGAGATGATTGCGACGCACTTCAATTGGCGTGCTGACTATGCGATGGCGGGTGAAGCCCCCAACATTCCCGAGGATAACCTTGAGCCGGGAGAAGAGCGGCTCCTTGAGGTGCTCGGAGGGCAGTTGGTCAACGCACTCTTTGTCCAGGCATTTTATGAACTCAAAGCTGCAGAATATTCAAGTCGTATGGTTGCCATGAAAAAGGCGACTGAAGCGGCCGAAGAAATGATCGATGAATTGACGCTCGATTATAACAAAGCTCGACAGGCGAAGATCACCCAAGAGCTTGCGGAACTTGCTGCTGGTAGTGCAGCACAGCAGTAACTAACTTATGAATCGTATGACAGCAAAGAAAGACACAAAACCAAAAGGAGTGATCGTTCACGCAGTCGGCGTCGTTGTAGATGTCTACTTCAAAGATCATATTCCTCAGAAATACGCAGCGCTCGTCGTGCAGGGTGACAACCCTATCACGCTTGAGGTGCAGGCGCACGTCGGCGACGGCGTTGTGCGCGCCATCGCGATGATGAGTACGGACGGTGTATACGCCGGACAGGAAGTCATTGACACGCTTGAGCAAATTACCGTACCTGTCGGAGAGGAGGTGCTTGGTCGCGTCTTTAACGTAACTGGTGAAGCAATTGACGGCGGCGAGGCGATTCCTGCCTCTGTTGAACGTCGCTCGATTCACGCGCAACCACCGACACTGGCAGAGCAGAGTGACTCAGTGGAAGTTTTTGAAACAGGTATTAAGGTGCTTGATCTTTTGGCGCCCTTTGTGAAGGGTGGTAAAATCGCGCTCTTTGGTGGTGCGGGTGTCGGTAAGACCGTTATCATTCAGGAGTTGATTCATAACGTTGCGCATGGACACGGAGGAGCTTCAGTATTTGTCGGTGTCGGAGAGCGTACGCGTGAAGGAAACGACCTGATCCATGAAATGAAAGATGCCGGCGTTTTTGACAAAGTATCGATGGTGTTTGGACAGATGAACGAGCCGCCTGGAGCGCGTTTGCGCGTCGGATTTACCGGTTTGACCATCGCCGAAAAGTTTCGTGATGAAGGGAAGGATATGTTGATGTTTGTTGATAACATTTTCCGCTTCACGCAAGCAGGTTCGGAGGTATCGGCGTTGCTTGGACGTCTTCCGTCAGCGGTAGGGTATCAGCCGACGTTGGCGACCGAAATGGCGCAGTTGCAAGAGCGTATTACCTCAACCAAAAAAGGATCAATTACGTCAGTGCAGGCCGTGTACGTGCCTGCCGACGACTTGACTGACCCGGCACCTGCCACAACCTTTGCCCATCTTGACGCGACGGTCGTCTTGTCCCGAAAACTTGCCTCAATGGGATTGTACCCGGCAGTTGACCCGCTTGACTCAAACTCATTGGCGCTCAAAGAGGAAATCGTCGGCAAGGATCACTACGCGGTAGCGCAAGGTGTGCAGCAGATTTTGCAGCGCTACAATGACTTGCAGGATATTATCGCCATCCTGGGTATGGATGAGTTATCAGAAGACGACAAGTTGGCAGTATATCGAGCGCGTAAGATTCAGCGCTTCCTGACACAAAACTTCTTCGTTGCTGAGCAATTTACCGGAACACCGGGTGTCTACGTCAAGCTCGACGACACGATCAAAGGATTTCAGATGATTTTGTCAGGTGAGCTTGATCATGTTGCAGAACAGCACTTCTATATGGCATCAGATATCAACGAGGTACTCAAGCGTCACGAAACGTCTCAGAAAGCATAAGCATTCTCAATGGAAACCACACTGCGCGTCGTATTGCAGACGCCGGATACAATTTACTTTGATGATCAGGCGGACTGGATCCGCCTGGAAACAGAGGGAGGGGAGCTCCAGATACATCCGCGGCATGTGAACGCCATGGGAAGTATTGTCTTTTCGCAGGTTCGTATTCATCATGACAACCAGCTGAGTACTTTTTTCGTGCGCCAAGGTGTTGTGCGTATGGATAACGAAGCTAATACGGTTGTGGTGATGGCATTTGCCTGTGAAAAAGAATCTGATGTGACACAAGCAAGTATTCGAGAGTATATGGATATGGTTGTCGCTCAACTAGGATCAGATGAGGAGCTTTCTGAAATGCAGACATCATACCTCAAGGAACAACAAGTGTCACTTGAACGTTTATTGAGTATCGTTACCAAAGAAACAAAAGATAAGGCATAGGCGTCGCTTGTGTCTTTTCTTATTCTTATTATTTATAACTTCATCATATGATGAAAGTACGAGACATTTATTCACAGCGATATTTCACCTGTACGGCTGACGAAACGCTTGAGGCGGTAGTACAGCGTATGGTTGATGAGAAGACGAATACCATGGTGGTGGTTGACGAAGCGGGGAAGTATGTTGGTGTGGTTACCGCAAAGCATTTAATCATGGCAGTGCTTCCTGACTTTTTGGAAGATCGTCAGATTGCGGCACTTGCCGGTGAAGGAGACTTTGAGCAGGCGGTGAAGGACGCTCGCGGTGTTCGTGTTGAAGAATTTATGACTGCCGATGTGCATGCCGTGAAACTCGATACGCCTATTGTGCGTGTTGCAGCAACGGTGTTGTATCAAAACGAATCTCGCTTGCCAGTGATTGATGAAAACGAAGTAGTAATCGGTATTGTGACGCGTACGCACATCAAGCAAGCAGTTGCCAAGATCTTAGGTATTACTTCACGCACCGAATAAACCTGTATGAATACCTTTATTTTGGCAATTGTTATTTTTGCCCTTTCATATATCGTGATTATTTCAGAGAAGGTGCATCGTACGGTGATCGCTATGTTGGGCGGCGTGTTGATGGTCTTGTTGGGAGTCTTTTCGCAGGAAGAGGCGGTCCACTTCATTGACTTTAACACGATCGGGCTTTTGATCGGTATGATGGTGATGGTGCACTTGCTGTCCAAGACGGGCCTTTTTCAGTATCTAGGTATTGTTCTCGCGCAAAAGGTAGATGGCGATCCGGTGAAAATTCTCTTTGGTATGTCCGTCTTGACGGCGGTTTCTTCGGCATTACTTGATAACGTCACAACGGTATTGCTCCTCACACCGATCTTGCTGGTTATCGCGTATCGTTTGAAAATTTCACCCATCCCGTTTTTGTTTGCGGAAATCATGGCCTCAAATATCGGTGGTACGGCAACGTTGATTGGTGATCCCCCAAATATCATCATTGGGTCAGCTGCCTCGATTTCGTTCATGGACTTTATCGTGTACAACGGCCCAATCGTACTGGTCGTGTTTGCGGTGAACGCTTTCATTTTACACTTGATGTATCGCAAGAAGGTGCAGGTGCAGGGTCTTGACCCTAAGGCGATTTTTGCTGACCTGAACCCTAAGGAGTCCTTGCAGGATATTCCCTTATTGAAAAAATCACTCTTCGTGATGACGTTGGTTGTTTTTGGGTTCGCGCTTCATGGTGCGTTGCATCTTGAGCCGGCAACGATTGCGCTGGCGGGTGCGACATTACTCCTCCTGTTGACCAACCTTGACCCTGCGCACTCACTTGAGGCGGTGGAGTGGAACGTCATCTTTTTCTTCGTTGGGTTGTTTATTTTGGTCGGCGGACTTGAACATGTCGGCGTGATTAAAATCCTTGCCGATCAACTCATTGCCGTCACTTCAGGGGATCAGTTCGCGACGACGATGCTCGTGTTGTGGGGAGGTGGTGTCTTTTCTTCAGTAGTTGACAATATTCCGTTTGTGGCAACCATGGCGCCGTTACTCAACGACTTGAGCGTTATTACCGGGGAAGACTTCGTCTGGCCGTTGTGGTGGGCGCTGTCACTGGGAGCCTGTTTTGGCGGTAATGGAACGCTTGTCGGCGCCTCAGCAAACTTGGTGGTGGCAAGTATGGCAGAGAAGCAGAGCAAGTTACACATCCAGTTCCTGGAATATATGAAGGTTGCGTTTCCGCTCATGCTCTTGTCGCTGGCACTCTCATCGGTCTACCTGTGGCTTCGATTCTTTGCTTTCTAATGGCACAAAGCGTCCCTTGCGGGACGCTTTTTTCTTTTGCGCGAGAGTGATACAATGGGCGCATGCGAGGATTAAGTCAAAAGTATGAAGCACATGTCCGCAAGGGCGGATTTAGCCGTATTTGCGGCGTTGATGAGGTTGGCCGTGGTGCGTGGGCGGGCCCGATTCTTGCCGCAGGCGTTATCTTTGATGAAGGCGTTACCATCAAGGGATTGCATGACTCCAAAAAACTAACACCACTCGATCGTGAGCGTCTGTATGAAAAGATTCATGAGAAGGCGAGCGCGCTCTCAGTGCAGTTACTGGATAGCACGGCGATTGATAAGATGGGTGTCGGGGCCGCCAACGCGCAGGTCATTCGTTTGGTGCTTGATGAGTTGCGTCCTGAATTTGCGCTGATTGATAAGGCGACGGTTCCTGATATTGCGTTGCCGCATGAATTTATCATCAAGGGTGACGGCAAAGTATTTTCTATTGCGGCCGCCTCGGTTATTGCCAAGGTGACACGCGATCGTATGATGAGTGATTTTGATAAAGAATTTCCCGGATATGGGTTTGCCGAGCACAAAGGGTATGGAACTGCGGTGCATCAAGCGGCATTGACGGCGCAGGGGGTTTGTCCGATTCATCGGATGAGCTTTCAGCCGATTTCACAACAAAAATTATTCTAATGTATGGCAACACAACCGCAGCAAACCAAACCAAATAAAGAGCAGCTACAGGCTATCACGCATGGTGAGGGGCCTCTTTTGATTATCGCTGGCGCGGGAACAGGGAAGACATCGGTTATTGCCAACCGCATCGCGCATCTGGTGATGGACAAGGGAGTTGCTCCTGATGCCATCTTGGCGCTGACCTTTACCGACAAGGCTGCGCACGAAATGGAGGAGCGTGTTGACCGTTTGTTGCCGTACGGATATGTTGATTTGTGGATTTCGACCTTCCACGCGTTTTGTGAGCGTATTTTGCGCCAGCATGGGCTTGATATCGGCTTGCCGACGGACTTCAAGCTCATCAATCAGACGGAGCAGTGGTTGCTGGTACGGCAAAATCTGGAGGTCTTTGATTTGGATTACTACAAGCCCAAGGGAAATCCCACGAAGTTCATTCACGCGCTCCTGGGGCATTTTTCGAAGGCAAAAGATGAGGTCGTCTATCCGGAGGAGTACATGCAGTACGCTGAGTCGTTAGTAACCACGAAGGCGGGGACAAAGAAAAAATCGATAACGGAAGAGGATGCGCTTGAGGCGCGCCGTATTGCGGAAGTTGCTCGCGCATACAGTTCATATCAGCAATTGTTGTTGGATAACAACTATTTGGATTTTGGTGATCTCATTAATTACACGCTTGAGCTCATCACCAAGCGCCCTCAGATTAGAGAGATGCTCAGTAAGCAGTTCCAGTACATTCTCGTTGATGAGTTTCAGGATACGAATCATGCTCAATATGAGCTCGTACAACGGCTCACGGGAAAAAAGAAAAATCTGACGGTTGTGGGTGATGATGATCAGTCGATTTATAAATTCCGCGGCGCATCGATTTCAAACATCATGCAGTTTCGCAAGGATTTCCCTAAGGCGGCGCAGGTTGTCCTGACGCACAATTATCGCTCGCACCAGGAGGTTTTGGACGCGGCATATGACTTCATTCAGCACAACAACCCTGATCGTCTTGAGGTGCAGGCGGGCAAAGAGGGGATTTCAAAAAAACTTCAAGCAGCTAAGAGCTCGGGAGGTAGCGTGAGACATCGGCATTTTCAGAGTATTGACGATGAGGTACAGGGGATTGTGGAGTATGTACGCGAGCTCAAAAAGAACAATCCGACAGTAGCCTGGTCTGAGATTGCGATTTTAGTTCGTTCCAACGAGGCGGCGACCTACTTTACCAGTGCATTCAAAAAAATAGACCTCCCGTATAATTTTCATGCGTTGCGCGGCTTGTACAACAAGCCGATTATTATCGATGTGACGAGTTATCTGAAGATGCTTGATAATTATCATGAAGGTCCTGCAATGTATCGCGTGCTGACCTCATCGTTTATCGATATGGAGCAGCATGATGTTGTGAAAATCGTGAATTACGCGCGTAAGAAGTCACTCTCGCTCTATGAGGCCTTACGCCGTGTGACTGAAGTTATTCCATCTGTTTCTGCCGATGGGAGGTCAAAGACCAAGCGTCTCCTGGCGCTTATTGATAAACATACACACAAGGCGAAGACAAAGAGTGTGGTTGAGGTGTTTTTGTCATTTATGCAGGACTCAGGCATCCTCCAGCAGTTACTCAAGGAAGAGTCATTGGAAGACAAGCTCGATATGGACTATCTCCAGGCGTTGTTTGCGCGCATGAAGTCATTTGAACAGTCCACTAATGAACCGACGCTTGCTGAGTTTATGCGCGTCATCGCGCTTGAACTTGAGTCGGGGGATGTCGGCGCACTTGCCAAGGAACAGGATGGTCCTGATGCCATTCAGATTATGACGATCCACTCCTCAAAGGGATTGGAGTTTGAGCATGTCATTCTTCCGAACATGGTCGACAAGCGCTTCCCAACGATTGAGCGCAAAGATCCGATTGAGCTGCCTGATGCATTAATCAAAGATACGCTGCCGACGGGGGATGCTCATCTACAGGAAGAGCGTCGTCTGTTGTATGTTGCACTCACGCGTGCCAAAACGAGCATTCTGTTGACCTCCGCAGTTGAATACGGAGGGACGCGCCCCAAGAAGCTTTCACGGTTCCTGGTTGAGCTCAATGAGGCGCATCCGTCGTTTGCGATCGTCCAGGAGGCGGAAGTTTGTGCTTCAGTCGCGATTGAGAGTGGTTCACAGCCAGTGCGTATTGAGGGATATGTCCCAACGATCCCTGATCACTTTTCGTTTTCTCAATTAGCGGCGTTTAAAAAGTGTCCGTATCAGTACAAACTCGGATTTATTTATAAGATCCCCAGCTTTGGGAAGCCGGTGTTTTCGTATGGTCGTACGTTACATAAAACATTGGAGGATTTTTATAAAGAGCTCGCCGGCAGGATGACGCTTGGGCAGACTGATCTCTTCAG
>CAZIQD010000003.1:8067-29064 GCA_964541715.1 uncultured Gammaproteobacteria bacterium | reverse complement strand
AGCAAAAAGACGCTTGATTGGGAGGCGAAGATGCAGCTCTTGATGTATCAAATTGCTGCCAAAGAGCTCTTTGACGCCGACGTTGAGCAGCTGACCTATTACTACCTTGATGACAATGTTGAGGTGTCGTTTGTGGGGACCGACGAGGAAATTGCACAACTCAAGCGCGAGGTGCGAGATATTATTG
The DNA here is from genome assembly GCA_964541715.1 of uncultured Gammaproteobacteria bacterium. Taxonomy (GTDB): domain Bacteria; phylum Patescibacteriota; class Patescibacteriia; order CAIXNZ01; family JADLGS01; genus CAYRMM01. Next base: position 28,877 of record CAZIQD010000003.1, on the reverse strand, counting down.
AGAACATTAAAAAATCAGATTTTGCGGCGAATCCTGAGTGGCACTGTCAGTTCTGCGACTTCAAGGAAATCTGTGAGTACAAGGTGTTATAAGAGAGCCCGTGGTGTGCTATACTGTAGAGAGTATGGGACTTGAACCGCTGGGGAACATCCTCAAACACCACAAGACACATTCGATCTTCAAGCGTAAAGTTGAAGCTGCGCTTATCGTTGAGTATACCAAGCAGCTGCTTGAGCATGACTTTGGCAAGGCGTCGCTTCAGTTTTTAACGAGCATGAGCTACACCAACAAGGTGCTGCGCATTAAGGCGACGTCAGCGCCGTTCAAGCAGGAAATCGCCTTGCGGGAGCGTGCTTACAAGCAGGCGATCAATGATCGTTTTGGGGCAGAAACTGTGGAAAAATTAGCCTATTTTTAGGCATTTGTTCGTTGTTGCGCAGATCTATGATCTCTGTTACTATACATCAATCAGAAGGTCTCGCAGAGACCTTTAACGCATATTATATTAGGGGGATATGTCATTACAACAATATTTAACATTGATGGCCCTGGCGACCTTTGTGTCGTATATCGTGCTGGCCAGCGTTCTTGTGTACTTTGACCCATTTGCGGCAGGCACGGTTGCCTTGATACTTTTTTACGCAAGCGCAAGTCTTGCTGCGGTGGGTACCTTCTCGCTGCTTGGATTTTTTATCCGACGATCCACAACGCCGCAGACGATCGCCTTTCGTGACGTCGTGACGTCATTTCGTCAAGCAGTGCTCTTGAGTGTGTTGCTGATCAGTGCATTGTTGCTCAAGCAGCTTGACCTCTTGGGAGTTGCGGTGGTACTTGGACTGATTGTAGTACTGACGGGTATTGAGCTCTTCGTTATTTCGCGCAAATCACAAACCTTACGATAATTACGCATCGTTATGCGACAATCTCAACTATTTTCCAAAACAACAAAAGACGTAGCCGCTGACGAGGTGAGTAAAAACGCGCAGCTACTCATGAAGGCCGGCTATATTCACAAAGAGATGGCGGGTGTTTATTCATATCTGCCATTAGGAATGCGCGTGCTTGATAATATCATGCGCATTATTCGTGAAGAAATGAATGCGATTGGTGGGCAAGAGATTTTAATGAACTCACTGCAGCGTAAAGAGCTCTGGGAGCAGACGGATCGATGGAGTGACGAGGCGTCTGATGTTTGGTTTCGTACCTCGCTGAAAAATGGGAGCGAGTTGGGGTTGGGATGGACGCATGAGGAGCAGATGACCAGCATCATGACGCAGCATATCCGCTCGTATAAAGATGTACCGGCGTTGGCGTATCAGTTTCAGACAAAGTTTCGTAACGAGACGCGCGCAAAAAGCGGTATCATCCGTACGCGCGAATTTATCATGAAGGATTTGTACTCATTTGCACAATCGCAGGAAGAGCATGACGCGATCTACGAATCAGCAAAGCAGGCGTATGTGCGTGTTTTTGAGCGATGTGGTATTGGCGCGCAGACCTTTTTAACCTTTGCCTCAGGTGGCGCGTTTTCACAGTACTCGCATGAGTTTCAGACAATCACCGATGCGGGTGAGGATGTTATTTATATTGACGATGAAAAGGGTATTGCAGTGAATGAAGAGGTGCATACCGATGAGGTGATCAACTCACTTGGATTGGATAAGGCTCGTCTACGTAAGGCGACTGCCGCTGAGGTTGGTAATATTTTTAGCCTCGGGACGCGCTTCTCAGAGCCGCTTGGCTTAATGATCCAAACCAGCAGTGGTTCGCGTGAACCGGTGATCATGGGTTCGTACGGCATTGGTCCGGGACGCCTCATGGGTGTTATTGTCGAGGTACTGTCTGATGATAAGGGGATTGTGTGGCCGGCATCCGTTGCGCCATTCAAGGTCCACTTGTTGGCACTTGGTGATGATGAGCGCGTGAGGGCAACAACCGACGCACTGTATACGCATTTGACCGAGCAGGGAATTGAGGTGCTGTATGATGACCGCGCCGAAACACCGGGAGCTAAGCTCCACGATGCCGACTTACTTGGTATGCCGCTTCGCATCGCGCTGGGGAACAAGTCGTTTGAAAAAGGAGTTTTTGAAGTCGTACAGCGTGGCAGTGGAGACGTACAAACACATGACATCAGTGACTTTGATGGATTAGTACAGAAATATGTTTCGTAAGTTTTTCAAAAATCTTAACAAAGAGATCGGTATTGATCTTGGGACAGCAAACACCTTGGTTTTCACCAAGGATAAGGGTTTGATTATCAACGAACCGTCAGTGGTCGCGATCAATGAGCGCACCGGGCAGATTCTTGCGGTGGGGCATGAGGCGCGAAAAATGGTGGGGAAGACGCCCTCACATATCGTCGCCATTAAACCGCTCGTTGATGGTGTGATCTCTGACTTTGAGGTGACCGAAAAGATGTTGAAATACTTCCTTGAGAAGGCGATGGCTCATGAAGGTGCTCGGTATTGGGGGCGTCCTCGTGTTGTCATCGGGATTCCCCTCGATATCACGGAAGTGGAGAAGAAGGCCGTAGAGGACGCTGCGTTAAATGCCGGCGCGAAAGAAGTATTTTTGATTGAAGAGTCAGTTGCGGCTGCGATCGGATGTCGCTTACCTATTAGCGAGGCGATTGGGAACATGGTGGTGGATATTGGCGGTGGTACGACGGAAATTTCGGTTATTTCTCTTGGTGGTGTCGTGACCTGGAAAACGATTAAGATTGCCGGCGATGAATTGAATAAAAACATCACTTCATACGCACGACAAAAATTTAACATGGTTCTGGGAGAAAAAGTTGCAGAAGAAATTAAGATTAAGATCGGCTCTGCTGATGTACTCGATGAACCTCTTGAAACGCAGATGCGCGGACGTGATTTGGTGAGTGGTTTGCCTAAAGAAATCATCGTTAATGACGAACAGATTCGTGAGGCGCTGACGAAGTCGGTACAGATGATCATTAATAACATTAAAGCGACGCTGGAAATCACGCCACCTGAGCTCGTTGCGGATATTTACGAGCGTGGTATCGTGCTGACTGGTGGAGGCGCCTTGCTCAAGGGGCTTGATCGCGCTATTTCTAAGGCAACTAAGATTCCCGTACATGTTGCGGATGACCCGCTCACGGCGGTTGTGCGGGGCACGGGGTATGTACTTGACGACCTTGACCTACTTCGTAATGTTACGGTGCCGTCAACGCAAGACGAACGCTAAGCAACAGCATGAGACGAACTCGAGGAATACAACAACGACGCCTGATCGGTATCCTGCTCATTGTAGTGATACCGATTTTGTATCTTTTATATCGGTATGAGTTCCCGTATCGTGTCCTTGATGCTTATGAGCGCTTACAAGCTGGTTTGTATGCACAGTCACAGGGCGGGTCTCAGGATTTTGAACGCGCACAGGGGTTGGAGCGTCAGATAGCCGATCTGACGTTTGAAGTGTCTCAGTTGCAGTATCTTCGCGAGGAAAATGAGCTGCTTCGTCAGATGATTGAGTATGAGCGAGAGCAGCGATATGGCATGGTTATGGCTGATATTATTGCCCCTGATGGTAGTTTGGATAATGCTTTAACCCTGAGCGTCGGAGAGCGCGAAGGAGTCGCCAAGGGTGATGCAGTTATTTACGGAGCAGGTCAGTTGATTGGGAAGGTTATTGCGGTGACGCCAACACGTTCCACGGTACTTTTACTAACCGATCCACAATTGCATGTAACGGCGACTATGAGCGGTAACACCAAGCCAATTGGGGTAACCGAAGGACAGTTTGGTCTGAGTGTGGTGATTGATTTGATCCCGCAAAGCGTTGAGTTAGGTGAGGGTGATGTCATTGTGACGGCCGGTTTGGAAGACGCAATTCCACAAGGATTGCTGATTGGTACGATTAATCGGATTATTAGTAACGAGAACGAGTTATTTAAACAGGCAACGCTACTACCGTTCGTTGATGCGCAGTCAATTCGTTCAGTTGCGGTCATAACAAGCATAGATGAGTAAGCATATATTTCTGACGGTATTGGGGGTGATCCTGCTGAGTTTTCAGTCATCGTATTTGTATGCGATCCCGTATATCCAGCATCTTGATGCGTATTTTATCGGAGCGTTGTTTTTGGCACTGGTTTTGCCGCAAAAAGAAAGTTGGTGGTACTTTGTATTGGGTGCGTTGGGAGCTGCTGCATACAGTTTTATGGGCGTGGCGACACATGTGAGTATCTGGATGCTTGTGTTTGCGCTGATTCGGTTATTGCAAGTGAAGGTATTTTCAGATTTTTCGTTGTATAGCACGATCGTGATCGTGATAATTGCCACACTCGCCATGGAGTTATTGCCGATTTTTGCTGCGTATGCACGAACCCTTGTGTTTACTGAAGAATACTCTATAGTACTTACCAGTGAGCGATTGATACGCATCGGAGCCACGCTTCTGATGCATGTTGTCACGGCAACGATCATATTTGTCATTATGGCGCGCGTCACCAAACTACTTAATCGTGCATTTATTCGACGATGAGATTCAAAAAGAAACAACCAATTCATGATGTTACAGAAAATCTGTATTATCAACCCGAACAGGTGATTGCGCAGTCACATGACGACCAGCGCAACGCTTTTTTGGGTGAGTTTGTGAATGCTCGGCGGTATACGCTTTTGTTGAGCTGTATGGTGTTGTGCTTTGCGATTGTGTTGGGCAAGGCAGTCTATTTGCAGGTGGTACAGGGTGGCCGTTATTATGCGCTTGCGGAAGGAAATCGAGCAAAGACAGTTTCGATGCCGTTTAGCAGAGGGTTGATTTATGATGCTGACATGATGCCGCTGGTTCGCAATGAGCCCGTTTTTGATATCACACTTGTTCCTCGACAATTGCCGCTTCAGTTAGCTGAGCGGGAAGTTCGCGTCCATGAACTCGCGCGCGTTGTCGGACTTGACCCACTTCATTTAACCGAGACTTTGCAAAACTATTCGGCACTTCATGCGCAGCCAGTAGTGATTGTGAGTAATGTTGCGTATGATGAAAGTTTACGCTACAACACGCTTTTCGAAGAATACCCGGAACTCGAGTTGGAGGTCCGCACGCAGCGGGTCTATGCTGACACAGGATTCTCACATTTACTGGGGTATATCGGTAAGATTAACGATGGAGAGCTTGCTGCTCGTAAAGAGGCGGGATACGTTTTGAATGATGTCGTTGGTAAGACGGGACTTGAATTGTCATACGAAGAGGTATTGCGCGGAAGGTATGGATATCAGGAGCTTGAAATTGATTCGAGGGGGAGAGTTGTGAAGGTTTTGTCTGAGCGTGCTGCGGTTCATGGTGAAAATATTCAGTTGACGATTGATACTGATTTTCAAGATGCAGTGTATGCTCTCACAAAGGATTATTTGCAAACAGTGAACAAGCGTCGTGCTTCAGTGGTTGTCATGGATCCGCGGGATGGTGCGATTCGTGCCATGGTGTCGTATCCTGAATATGACAATAACCAATTTTCAGGAGGTATTTCACAGGACGCATACGACGCGTATATTGCCCATCCTGATTATCCACTTTTTGACCGTACGATCAAAGGAGAGTATCCGTCAGGTTCGACGATCAAGATGTTGGTTGGCGCCGCGGCACTTGAAGAAAATGTCATTACCGCCAGCACGGGGTTTATGAGTGTGGGAGGGATTGTGATTGCGAATATGTGGTTTTTCCCGGATTGGCGCGCAGGAGGGCATGGTTATACGACGATTCGAAAGGCGCTGTTTGACTCGGTGAATACCTTTTTTTATATCGTTGGAGGTGGTTACGAAGACTTCAAGGGCCTTGGGTTGGATCGTTTGACGGACTATTATCGGCAATTTGGGCTGGGGTCGGTGACGGGTATTGATATTCCGGGGGAGCGGCCTGGATTGGTGCCGTCACGCGAATGGAAATGGGAGCGTAAAAAAGAAGAGTGGTACATTGGAGACACGTACCATCTTGCTATTGGGCAAGGCGATATTCTGGTAACGCCTCTGCAGGTAGCACTCTACACGAGTTACTTCGCACACGGCAGTAAGATGTATGTACCGCGCGTGGTGGCGAGTGTTATTGATGCTCAAGGGGTTACCAGACAACAATCATCAGAAGTTCTCAAGGAAGATGTTGTCGATTCGTTTAATACCCGTATTATCCGTGAAGGTATGCGTGCTGCGGTGACTGAGGGATCTGCTCGCTACTTGTCATTACTTCCATTTTCGTCAGCGGGAAAGACGGGGACTGCGCAGTTTTCCAAAACAAAGGATCCGCACGCCTGGTTCACTGGGTTTGCTCCTTATGAAAATCCCGAAATCGTGGTAACTGTTCTTGTTGAAGAGGGAGGAGAGGGAAGCTCTGTTGCCGTGCCTTTGGCGAGTAAGATTATGGAGTATTATTTCGGGGAATATGCTCAAGCGGAGGTTCTTCCACAGGACAATTGACACCAGATACTGACTGCTATACAATAGTTATTACAGCTAAGTATCTCTGATTAATGCCTCGCATGACATGCTCTGGAGCAGGCAGACGATCAGAGTTTTCTTATTCATAAGCAATGACATGACCAACGAGATTCTCATGACACAAGAAGGATATGATTCGGTCAAGAAAGAACTGGACTATCTCAAAAAAGAAAAAATGCCTGAAATCATCCAACGAATTGAGGACGCTTTGAAATTAGGTGATTTGTCGGAAAATGCCGAATACCAAGAGGCAAAAGAAGATCAGGGTATTACCTCGGCAAAAATTCGAGAACTTGAGAATAAAATTCATCACGCCAAGATCATTGAGAAATCCTCTGGAGGGCCGGTTAGTATTGGCTCAAAGCTGACGGTTGTTGACGAGACGGGGGCGACGAAAGAGTATGAGATTGTTGATCAGACGCAAGCCGATCCTGTTTCGGGAAAAATTTCGAATGAATCGCCAATTGGCGAGGCATTCATGGATCGTGTCGAAGGTGATACAGTTGAAGTAACCCTTCCCGCTGGAACCAAAAGCTTTACGATCAAAACAATCAGCTAACGCTGATGAGACCAGCTTAAGCGTGCGTTGCAGGTGAGGGCTGGTTTTTTGATTTGTAACGGCTACCCCCTGAGATGCTGGATGCTCGCAAATAAAGACTTTTTGCCGGTTTTGGCGTATTGCCGTTGCTTTATTTACAAATCCCCCTAAATTAGGTAAAATTGCAGAGATGACAAGAATTAATAGTAAAGCTGTATGACTGCTCAGTCTGAACGTGATAACCGTCTCGCGAAGCTCGAAAAACTCAAAGAACAGGGGATTCATCCATACCCCGCAAAGTACGACAAGAAAAACCAACTTGCCGAAATCTTTACGCTCCCTGAAGGCTCGAGCGTTGTAACAGCAGGGAGATTGCTGACCTTTCGTGATATGGGGAAGATCTCATTTGCGCATTTGTATGATGACTCAGGACGGGCTCAGATCGTAGTTCAAAAAGACGTTATCGGCGCGGAACAGTATAAGATCATGACGAAGCTTTTGGATCTCGGTGACTTCATTGGAATTGAAGGTGAGGTTTTCATAACACAAAAAGGAGAGACCTCCATCAAAGTGACGGGATGGACGTTTTTGGGCAAAGCACTCTTGCCATTACCAGAAAAATTCCATGGACTCAAAGACGCGGAACGTGTACAGCGACAGCGCTATCTTGAGCTGATCAGTAGTCCAGAAGCAAAGCAGCGGTTTGATATGCGCTGGAAAATGCTGCGGACACTTCGTGAGTTTTACTGGCAGCGTGGTTTTACAGAAGTCGAGACGCCGACATTGCTGCATACTGCTTCAGGAGCGGCGGCGCGGCCGTATGTGACGCATAACAACGCATTGGATATTGATGTGGTGTTGCGCATCTCACACGAACTACCGCTCAAGGAAATGATCGTTGGTGGCTATGAGCGCATTTTTGAGATTGGTAAGGCGTTTCGCAATGAGGGCATTGATCCATCGCACTTACCTGAGCATACGCATATCGAGCATTACTCCGCGTACTGGGATTTTGAAGACAATATTGTCTTTACCGAAGAGCTGTTTATGCGTATCTTTGATGAACTCGAGCTTCCTATGAAGATGCCTATTAAGGACAAGGAAGGGCGCGAGCAGGAGGTTGATTGGTCGCTGCCATGGAAACGAGCCGACTTCATTCAGATGGTCTCAGGCGATGCAGGGCTTGATATCATGAAGTATGAGGATGCCGATGCTTTACGCGGAGATTTACGGGAACGAGGCATTGCATTTGAAGGTATGGATGAGATGGGGTTGGCGACGTTGATTGATAATCTTTATAAGAAGGTATCTCGTCCAAAGTTAGTGAACCCTACGATTCTCTACCACTTCCCAAAGAGCCTGCAGCCGCTGGCGCGCATCAACGATGAGGACGCTCACGTCGTTGACCAGTTTCAGCTGGTTGTGAATGGATGGGAGGTGGTGAAGGCGTATTCGGAGCTTGTTGATCCTGTTGACCAACGACAGCGCTTTGAAGAGCAGATGCAGGCGCGTGCGCAAGGTGATGAGGAGGCAATGGAGATTGATGAAGGGTATCTGACCGCCATGGAACATGGTATGCCGCCGATTTCCGGGTGGGGTATGGGCATTGACCGATTGATGGCGTTGCTGACCGGGCAGGATAATTTACGCGACGTTGTCTTTGCGCCGCTCATGCGACCATTGCAGGACGCTGATACAGAGAGCAAAGCAGACGAGGAGTAATCTTTACGTAAACAATTACCGTTATGTTGGACATACAATTTATTCGTGACAATAAGGACGCTGTCGCTGTGGCAGCTCAGCATAAAAATATCGATCTGGACCTGGATAAACTCCTCGAACTTGATGATGAGCGAAAAAATTTACAGCAGCACATTGATGAGCTGCGAACACAGCGCAATGCTATTGCACAAGCGCTGCAGGACGCGTCACAGCGCACCCCTGAGGTTATGGAGACGGGGAAGCGTCTCAAGGCAGAGATTACCGCACTGGAAGAAGATCAGCGGCAGATTATGGAGGCATTTTTTGAGCTGATGCTCAAAGTTCCCAATATCCCGTCTGCCGATACGCCAATCGGTAAAGATGACTCAGAGAATGTCGAAATTAAAAAGCAGGGGGATCTTCCGTCGTTTGATTTTGAGATACAGGATCATGTGGCGCTTGGAACAAGTCTTGATATCCTTGATCTGGAGAAAGGTGTTGCGATCTCGGGATTTCGAGGGTATTTCCTGAAAAATGAAGGCGCGCAGATGCACATGGCGGTCCTCCAGTATGTTTTCAATAAGTTGATCGGCAAGGGATTTACGCCCATGACCGCGCCGGCAATTGTGCGCGAGGAGCCGTTGCTGAATATGGGGCAGTTTCCGGGGCATCGTGAGGAGACATACCGCCTTGTCGCCAAAGAAGGGGAGGAGGACAAGTATCTCGCAGGAACAGCTGAGGTTGGTTTGCTGAGCTACTTTGCAGATGAAGTCTTAGAGGGTACACAACTTCCTATTAAACTCTGTGGATTTTCACCATGCTATCGTTCAGAAGCCGGTTCGCACGGTAAAGATACGAAAGGTTTGTATCGCGTGCATGAGTTCATGAAAATAGAACAACTGGTGATTGCTGAAAATAATGTAGAGGCGTCGCTCAAACTTCATGAAGAGCTTTTGGCAATATCAGAAGAGATCCTGCAAGACCTTGGTTTGCCATACCGCGTCATTATTACCTGTACGGGTGACCAGGGGCAGGGGAAGCACAAGATGTATGATGTAGAGACTTGGATGCCGTCACGAGAAAAGTACGGAGAGACTCATTCAAATTCATTGCTGACCGATTGGCAGGCGCGTCGTGCAAATATTCGCTATAAGGACACTGAAGGCATTCACTTTGCGCACACGCTTAACAACACGGCGATTGCCTCACCCCGCATCCTCATCGCGCTGTGGGAAAACTACCAACAAGCCGACGGAAGTATTCGCATCCCCGAAGCACTGGTGCCGTATATGGGAGGGAAGACAGTCATTACGCGTAAATAACGCCATTCATGATAAAGCGCTTCATTAAACGGCTGGTAACCAACGTACTTGCTCACAAGGCGGCGACCGCTCTTAAGGACGGCTCACCTTTTGTTATTGTAGTTATAGGTGAGCGTTTGCGCTCACTCTTTCGAGATCAGTTGCATGATCAGCTCATTACTGAGGGGTATGGCGTCTTGGTCAATCAGCCCGGTATGAACTATCGGCTCGGGACATCGTTAACGCTCCTCCAGCTGCCTATCGGCGGGTCTTCTTGGCGTACGTGGCTACGTAGTGTGTTGAGTGAGCTGCGACCACTACCCTATGATATCTATATTCAGGAATTTGCGGCGCAAAACGAAGAGGATGTCGCATTTATCACACACCTGTTCCCAGACGCTCATTTTGTAGCAACGCCTGACACACAATCTCATCTCATTGATGCGTTAATGAAGTCTGTTACTCATCAGCACCTCGTGCTCCCATGTGAGACCGGAAATGAAGGGACCCATCTTTACGGAGCTCAAGAGAATTGTGCTTTGGAGTTGACCGCCGCGACAGAAGAGGATGCGGGAACGACGGTGCAGTATCGCATTAATGATGAGCGCGTGACCACGCTGATACCTAAATTTAGTGAACACTATTTGTACCCAACCATTATCGCGCACTATCTCGCACGTATCTATGAAGATTCGAAGAACAAAATCGCATCGACGTAACTTCATGTCACGTCGATCACGACGCACCAAGACCGGTATCCCGTCACGACAGGGGATGATGAAGTGGGTCGTCATTATTATAAATAGCGCGCTGGCTGTGGCGGTGGGCTACTTCTTTTATTTCTTCTTGATTTCTGACTATTACGCGCTGCGGCATGTACGCGTTGAGGGCATGCAGTACGTCGCTCCAAGTGAATTTCTTGACGCTGTTGAGCGGCATCGTTCGCAGTATACATTCTTGGGAATCCCAACGCATAATACGCTTTTGTATTCAAAAAAGCGCTTACGTTCATTTCTCGATGAGCAATACCTCTTTGCTGATATCGTTTTAGACAAGCAGCTCCCTGATACCTTGGTGATTCGTGTTGTTGAGCGTAATGTGAAATTTCGCCTGCTGGCGCCCTCACATGAATACCTTCTTGATGATGAAGGCGTGGTTGTCAAAAAGGTCACGAGTTACAAGCAGCGACCGGCACTCTTAAGCGTTATGGAGTCGCAGGAAGCGTCAATTTCATCTGATGCTGATCTTTTCTTGCGCGCTGAAGGTGATCAGTTTGCGCGCCTCGTGTTTGATCAAGATGTTGCGCTGCGTATCGGGCAGACCGTGGTGCAACCGGAAACAATAGCGTTGCTTGAGCGTATAGCGGAGGTTGAGGGGAAATATGTCGTGGAGATGGTGCGCTTACCGCAGGCATATCCGCAATATTTGACGCTCCGTATGCAGGGTGGGTGGCACGCCATTATGAATGCGCATGAGCCGATTGAAATGCAGTTACAGCGTTTACAGCTGGTCATTGATAAGGAGATTGGGGAAGAGCGCCTTCCTCGAATAGACTATATAGACCTAAGATTAGGGAATAATGTCTATTATCGCTACCGATAGTTGACAAAGATAGTTAAAAATTTTATAATATACTCATTACTTACGAGGCATTAGTATGTCAAAACAGGGAAGCAAGCAATCCGAACTATCGCTACACGAGCATGATTTTACTGATGCGGTCATTGCGATTACGTATCAGTGCAACAGCCGCTGTATTATGTGTAATATTTGGCAATACAAAGGTCCGGCGCCATTGGCGGCTGAGGAGTATTTAAAGTTGCCCTCAACTCTCAAGACAGTTAATATTTCGGGCGGAGAGGTGACCTTGCGTGCTGATATGGCGCAGGTCATGGTGAACATCAAGAAAGCCGCACCACAAGCTCGATTTAAGATTTCACACAACGGATTTGCACCGCTCTTGCTCAAAAAGCGCATGGGTGAGGTTTTGGAGCATATTGATGCAAAAGACATTGGCGTTGTCGTTTCAATTGATGGACTTGAAGAGATGCAGGAAAAAGTTCGTCGCATCCCAAACGGATTCAAAAAGAATATGGAGTCAATTGAAGTGTTACGTGAATTAGGAATCAATGACATTACGATTGCGTTTACTGCCGGTGATTACAATATCCACGAGTTGATGAAGCTGTACGCGAAGTCTCGTGAGCTGGGCACAGAGTTTACCGTTGCTGCCTTACATAACTCTGATCACTACTTTCAGATCACAACCAACAAAATCGATCATTTGGGGGATTTCCGGGACGAGTTTATGAAGCTTGTGCGTGCGGAGCTTGCAACGTGGAATCCGAAGCGTTGGGTGCGAGCTTTCTTTGAATACGGCATCCTGTGGTACTTGCTTCGCAATGAGCGCATACTGCCTAATTATGCTGGTAAAAAGGCATTTTTCTTGGACCCTAATGGGTATGTGTATCCAGCGGATGTGACACCCAAGCCAATGGGTAATATCAAGGACTTCAACACGTTCCAGGAGTTGCTTGATACTGATGATGCGAAAAAGTCAGTAACCCTGGAAGGGGAGGCAACGCACTGGATGGTCTGTACTGCGCGTACCGCAATTCAGTCCCACCCGGTACGTGTCATTAGCTGGATTCTCAAATCAAAATTTTTACCAAAGACGCTCAAAGCACCACAGCCGAAATAACAGGCGGTGGTGCTTTTTTAGTGGTATGCGGATTCATGCGTCGCACAATATTCATCACGTAAGGTCTGCAAAAGAGGGAAGAAAAAAGACCTCATTATGCGGAGGTCTTGCGCGCAACAGATTGCATCAGGTCAGCCTGCGTGAAGTACATAAAGATTCCGGTGACGCTGACGTGAAAATATGTTTTTTGTTTTTTTGCAAAGCCCTTAAAGAGTTCGGGAAAAATATCCCGGGTGCAGCGCGGAATGCTGATCCGCGACTGGCTATCAAGGGTAATGGTGCAGAGCTCAAAAACTGCCTCTGAGGCGTTTTGAAGGGTCTCATGGGCCAGGAGTTTGAGCTGTTGGTTGGCATCAAGGCAGACGACGAGCGTCTGGGTGTCAATGCAGGATCGAACATTTGATGGTATGAGGATGCGAAGTTTCTCATCGATGCGACTGCAGTAGGTGCCATAGTTCATGGCGATAACTCCTTGTAAGCGAGAAAGAACGAGAATTCAGGTTTAGGGGCACTATAGCAGGATATGGAAAATAAGCAACAAGTCCCAGGGTCATGCGTCGCATAAGATATATTGTGCGACACATCGCACATACAATACAGACAAGTGCCCCGGCTCAAATAGGGTCTATTTTCTCTACTCCCCTTTAGTATAACTTCTTCATCTGTAAGAAAAGCCGCACCCAGATGAATGCTTGGGGGTGCGGCTTGTGCGCGTGGGTTTCACGCGGCATCGGCTGCGGCTTGTGCGCGCCGTTCGTTTTCATCAGCGAGTCGATCTGAGAAAACATATCGCATCATCCCTGCCCTGACGTTCTTGAGCAGGAGTCGCTCGATGGGCGTGTAGCGGAATGGTATGCGCTCATCACCAATCAACTCTTGGTATGGTCGCTCATACCAGCGCAGCAACTCCTGCTTTTCGTCAGCGAGCATGATGCCAAAAATCTGATGGAGCATGGTGTGGAGCTCTTCCTCCATGTGGTTGCGATATCGTCTATCCCCTCCCCTGGACTTAGGGATGATGTGGTGCAGCGTCTTTTTGGCACGCTCCTGCGAACGAAAGAACTCGTTGCGCCGGTTGATCCAAAACAGTCGTGTGATCGTGTTCTGCTGAGGGCTTGTGAGGCGTGCAAACACCTCTGCATCACTGAGCTGAAAGGCAGCGCCGATTTTCCAAACGCCGGCAAGCGCGCGGTCGATGCGATGGCCGGGCTCTTCAAAGCGCTGTATGTAACGCAGCTTTTGCTCGGGGGTCAGTATACCAAAAAAGGACGTGTAGACCCGATCGTAACGTGATTCTCTGATACAGGTGTTGGTACTCTCGGGATGTGTTTGCAGAGAGTCCCAAAAGGCCGGTATGACGCGGCCAAAGACAAGGTCGCGTTTCATGGTGTCCTCCGTAGGGTGCGAGTGAAAAGAACGGTGAGGTTCTCACTCTATTGTATCAACTCAGTGCAAAAGGAGCACTTCCCTGGTGTGGAAAAACATAAAACTCTCCGGCAACGGAGAGTTTTATGGTAGATAGAGTAATGGGTCGACGGGAATACCGTTGAGACGGACTTCGAAGTGCAAGTGAGGTCCTGTGGTAAGATTTCCCGCTCCGCGGGTTCCTGGTCGTCCTCCTGAGAGCCCGACGATGTCCCCCGCTTTTACGAACTGGTCGTGGGTGACATCAATACGGGAGACGTGTCCAAAGACGCTTGAGAGGCCGTTATCATGCACGAGCGTGATGTATGAGTAGCCATAGCCATTATCTTGTGCTCGCGCTACATAGGCGTCTGCTGGCGCTCTAAGTGGTGTTCCTTGGTATGCACGGATATCCAGCGCTGAGTGTTCAAAGAGGTGTCGAAATGGGTATGTGGGGTCGTTGAAGTACGTTGTAATACCGCGTGACGGATCGACAGGCCAGTAGACAAGCGTTGTCGCGGGGTCGGTGCTGCCACTGCGGAGGTTGATAATCTTGCGCTGAATTTCCTGCGTGATGTTTTGAATACTTGAGTCAACTTCACGCTGCATCTGGATCGACTCTGCGAGAAGGTTTTGGTAGCGAATTTCAGAACTCTTGGTTTGGAATAAGAGTGATTCTTTGGCAACAAGTTGTTCTTTGAGTCGCAATTGACGGTCTTCAAGCTCTTTTTTCGAGGCCTCAAGTGTTCGCTGGTAGTTTTCCATATCAACCTTCTTTATCTCGAGAGAGTCTCGGAGAAGTTTAACGCGGTCAATTGACTGCTTGAGGTCTGCCTGAATTTCTTCAATATAATTGAGTTGGCGGAAGAAGTCTGCAAAGGAGTCATTAACAAGTAGAACTTCAAGGAGGTTTTTTTGATCCTCTTTATTAATGAGTTTGATGTATTCGCGGAGCTGATCTTTTTGGGCGTTAATTGTACTTTCTTCGTTGTGGATTTGGTATTCAAGTGATTCGATCTCAAGCTTTGCTTTATCAATGGTTACTTGCGTGGTTTTGATATCAAGCTCAAGCTTGGTCACCTGGTTATCGATAAGACCAAGTTGTGAGCGCAGGCTGGCGCCTTGGGAACGCGCATCTTCGATTTTTTGCTCATATGCCTTGGTTGATTCGGAGAGTGTTTCGAGCTCATGCTCTTTTTCTGTAATCTCCTTCTTGAGGTCCTGAAGGAGTGGATGGTTATCGTAGGCATTCTGCGTTTGTGCCTGAACGACAAAAGCGCCTACAACACTGGTAAGCGTCACCATAACAAGCACAAAGGCATGAAATCGTACATTCATGCCTTTATTATATCATATTTTTACGATCTTGTATACACTACGCGGCAAGTGCATTCACTGCCGCTTGGATGCGCTGTACGGTTGGTTCTTGTTTGATGAGATAGGCAATTTCAAAAGGATTTGGTGAGCGATCAAGTCCTGTGAGTGCGACACGCATTGGCCACAAGACGTCCCCCACCCCATAGCCGTTTTCAGCAATCCACGCCTTGATAACTGATTCGAGTTTGTCGACAGCATTAAAGTCTGTCTCAGGAAGCGACTGGATAAAGCTGAGGAGTGCTGCAAGGATGTCAGCCGTTTGCTCAGGCGTTGATTTCTTCCAGACCAGTTTGCTGCTCTCATAAGTTGCGGGTTCATCGATCCAGGTGTTTTCTGCAAACCATTCACTCACCTGATCAAGGCGCGTGACGCGTTCACGGATAAGGTGCGCAAAATATCGCAACCGCTCGGGATCTTCCAAGTACTGCGCCCCACAGCGATGTTGCTGGAGAAATTGTGAGAGTTGTTCAACGATCAGATTGAGGAAAGCTTCGATACCAATTTTTTCGCGGAGATACTTACCGTTCATCCAGTCGAGCTTTTCGCGATCAAAGACGGCACCCGCCTTGTTGACACGCTCTAGTGAAAATTGCTTGATCAGATCGTCGAGGGTAAAAAACTCTTCTGTGCTCCCCTCTCCTGGATTCCAGCCAAGCAGTGCGACGAAATTAACAAGCGCTTGCGGCATGTACCCTTGTTCGAGGTAGTTTTCGACGGCGACGTCACCCTGACGCTTGGAGAGTTTGGTTTTGTCAGGATTGAGGATCAACGGAATGTGCGCAAAGACCGGCGGCTCCCAGCCAAATGCTTCGTACAAAAAGAGATGCTTGGGTGATGATGAGAGCCATTCTTCGCCGCGGATAACGTGCGAGATTTCCATGAGGTGGTCATCGACAACCGCTGCGAGATGATAGGTCGGGAAGCCGTCAGATTTCATAAGCACTTGGTCGTCAACTTGCGCGTAATTAAACGTAACGTCCCCACGCACAGCGTCGTGGAGTATGACGTTTCCTTCTGACGGAATCGCAAGGCGAATCACATACGGTTCTCCTGCTGCAATTTTTGCTTGAACTTCTTCGTTAGAATAGTTTTCATTCAAATCAGCCCGTTTGAGTGGACGATGCTCTTTGTCGAGGCGTTTGCGGATTGCATCCAGATCTTCTGAGGTTGCAAATGAGTAGTAGGCGTGGCCTGCGTCAAGGAGTTGTTGCGCGTGTTCGCGATAGATTTCCAGGCGGTGTGATTGATGGTAGGGCCCGTACTCCCCCGTTTCGTAGACGACGCCGTCCTCTGAGAGACGAGGCCCTTCGTCGGGGATAATATCAAAGCGTTCCAGAGATGTAATGAGATTCTCGACAGCACCTTCAACTTTGCGTGACTGGTCGGTATCTTCGATGCGGAGCAGAAAGTCACCACCATGTTGTTTGGCAAACAAAAAAGCATAGAGTGCGGTGCGCAATCCGCCAATGTGCAAAAAGCCGGTTGGGCTTGGTGCGAAGCGAGTTCGAATACGGTTAGTTGATGGCATCTGGTTTATGAGCAATGACTAAACGGTGAAGGTCACGAAGTTGTTGTAACGTGAGCAGGTGCGGATTGAGTGTTACCTGTGCTTCAGGCGGGATATCAGTTGAACTAACGACAAGGAGCGCGTCGCGCATCTCGTCTTTGATCGTCTCGTCAACGGCAAGTGCGTTGATGGCGGCAAAGAGTTTGACCGTTGGGATCCCTTTGTCATACCGAAGGTGTGTGAATTCAAGCACCTCGCCTTCAAGATCGAGTTGTTCGGAGACGAGTCGTTGAGCGATACAGTCGACTGTTTCGCAGACAGGAATATACTCAAAGTGTGGAAGTGATTCTAGCATACTAGAGGTGTTTTTCAAATCGTTTCAACGCCATGTTGATAACGTTTTTTCGCAAGGGGTGGGCAAGTTGTGCGATATGGTGCTTATCAACCCACTTGTAATCAATGAGCTCGTGATCGTCCAACCGCACTTCGCGTGGGTCTCCTTGATAACTGAGCAGGTAGAGGTGCTGGCGTTGTCCTTTAAACGGCATATAGAGGCGCGCCTGCTTCCCCCATTTATAACTATAGCAATTCATACAGCGGTCAATGATACGGAGTGGCGAGAGACCTGTTTCTTCTCTCATTTCACGGACCACTGCGTCGTCATGGTTTTCACGCGCATCAATACCGCCTTGGGGCAGCTGCCAGTGTTCGTGTAGGTCTTTGTCACCAGGGCGCGGCTTGCGTTTGCAAAGCAGCAACTTAGCCTCTTTGTTGGCAATGAGCGCGACAACGCCTTTGCGGTAGAAGAGTTGTGTCCTGATCTGCCACCAGATGCAGGCTAAGGGAAAGAGGATGATGGCATTAATGATTCTTTTGTAGCGCCACGGTTGCTGTGCGAGACGCCAGAGCCACTCAAGCCCAACGCGGCGCATCCATTGCGGCGCGCGACGAACCTTACCCGAGAGAAAGTCAATCGTTCCCCCGGCGCCGATGATTAATTTGCAGTTCAGTTCGTTTTTGTAACGCTGCATAAACAACTCCTGCTTGGGTGCACCAAGATTGACGAGGATGATGTGGGGATTAAACGCGTTGATTTTTGCGATGGTATCTTTAAATTCAGGTACGCCATCTTCAGAGAACATGCCCCCGTTGACATATGACGCTTTGATGCCGGGAAAGAGCGCGGTGATGTTTTCAAGCGCTTGAGTGCCCGTCTTCCCTTTCCCGCCGAGCAGCAGAATCGAGTAGCCTTGCTTGTGCGCAAGCTTAAAGAGCTCCATGCTGAAGTCAACACCGGTCACGGTGTGGTGCATGCGCTGACCTTGGATGCGCGCGCCAAGCTTGAGACCCACACCATCGGGTAGTGAGAGATCGGCGTATTTAATAACTTCGCTGAGGTGAAGGTTGCGTGACGCCTTCAGACAAATTTCTGGATTAGGCGTGACGACGATGTGAGCTTTACTCCCTACGAGAAAAGTGCCGGCAATCTGCATTGCCTGCTGCATTGAAATGTCGTTGATTTTACACCCAAGGATGAAGCGCTCGTTCATAGTAATTATTCGGTGGCAAGTTGTGATCCGTTGTGAATGGTAACCTGTGCCCCGACGTGCGCCCAGTCGTATAATTTTTCAGCATATGCGAGTGGCAGGTTGACGCATCCATGACTCATGCGGTTGCCAAAGTTGTTGTGCCAGTACGCGCCATGCAAATAGAATGGCCATTTGAACATCAGGTTATGCTCCACATTCGGTAAGCTGTAATTATCGGGGTTATTGGGTCCGTACGACCATTCGTACGTCTTTGAGGGTATTTTGCGCTCAACTTTGAACGTTCCCGTTGGCGTTGGGAAGCGGAATAATCCAGAGGAGACAAGTGAGGTGTCGTATTCTTTGCCAAATTCGTAGGTGGTGAGGTGTTGAGCGCCAAGATTCACATCAATTTGCTGGTAGTGTTCGTATCGTTGTGACGGCGCAATATATTGCGTGGCAACAAGCAGTTCATTCCCTGAGGCTTGGTTGATATGTGCACGTGCCGGGACGACGCCACCCTTAAACCCATCGAAGGCGAAGAAGGTAGGGTTGATGCGTGGCGTTCCGTTGCTTGCCAGAAAGCGCACATGTGCTCCCCCGCTAAACCCGGCTCCTGTGAGGATGTGTTGTTCTGTTGCAGTGCCCAATGAGCCAACGGCAAGATTAACGCCACCACCAAAGCCTGGGTGGTAGGCAAAGAAGGTTTGCTTGAGGATGCCGTCAGCAGTAAAAACTTTAATTTCAGGGGCTGACCCAGCCTGGCCAGCGGTGATGATGTCATTGATGCCATCGGCATCGATATCGCCCACGGCGACCTGGATGCCGTAATCAGTCATGGAATAGCCAGGATCAAATTCATGTAAAAGATCGCCGTACCGATTAAACACACGTACAACGGAGCTCATGCCAAACCCTGAGGCGGCGACGATTTCCGCACCATGCGATGGTGTGAGGTCTCCGGCTGCGATATATGCACCGCCGCGTAACGAAGTGTCAAAAGCAAAGAAGCTATATTGTTCATTTCCCTGAGCATCAAAGATGCGGATATGCGGACCGCCGCCTCGTTGTGGCGCGGTGATGATGTCTTGCGTCCCGTTGGCGTCAACATCGGCAGTTGCTACCACAACACCACCCTGATAGTGCGGTGCGTATGCCAAAAATTCGCGGATAAAATTTCCTTGGTGATCAAAGATCTTGACAAGCGGATCATAATCCTTTTTGGCACTCACAATAATTTCATCAAACGGCGTGGCGTCAAGATTTGCGGCGGTTAGATCGATAGCGTGCGGGAGCGCATCGGGAAATGGTTCGAATTCAAAAAGCTGCTGTAGGTCAGCAGAAAATGCCCGAATAACATGACGCTGCGGAAGTTGTGCGGCGTCCACCGTGAAGGGTGTCGCAAGAAGTGCTATAATGAGGTAACGGAGAAGTTTCATATAAAATTGTTTCCTTCTCATTGTACCTTATTTCAAGAATGTGGACAAATGAAAAAGGCGACGTGTCTGGTGAGACGACGTGCCTTTTTGTGAGGCCCCTCAGAGAATGGCTGGAATAGCTACTCCCTGAGAGGCTGTGGTTTACCGACGTGCGACTTCGATGCGCTGAGCGCGCTCGATGCGCTTGAGTTCACGCTCGTAGCACTTGAGCGCAATGATACCCTCGTTGAAGAGGATGTCATCCAGCATGGCGTCGCCGTCGTTGCAGACGGTCGCCAGCTGACGCACTTCTTTGACGTCGGGCAACTTGATGTTGCTGACGACGTCGTCGGCGAGAGCGATGCTCCCCATGCCCATGAAGATGAGCGTGAAGAGCAACATGATGATGCTGATCCCGCGGAAGTCCGGATCAACCCGGAAATACACGGAGCCATCGCGACGAGTAACCTGTTTTCCAAAGAACTTTTTCATGACACAACCTCCTGGTTTGGTTAAGTTAAATTCGAGTGTCATAAGATAGTAACATATTATTGACATATTGTCAATACCATTGCCTTAGAATAGCAGTATATTCGCTAATATTAGGTATTTATGTAATTTAACAGCATTGGCATTAATCTTATTCGCATCCATTCGCAGGCATTTATTAGCACTCTTGCCTTTTGACTGCTAATGGACTATAATAACAAAAACTGCAAGAAGGGCGCGAGGCAATAGGAGTTATAAGAAGTTGAGCGAAAAAAAGAAAAAAGGCTGAAAAGTGAAATATATATCTTTACCTTTTATCTTTAACCTTCTAACCTTTTATCTTCTAACCTTTTATCTTCTAACCTTTTATCTTCTAACCTTTTATCT
>CAZIQD010000003.1:0-7967 GCA_964541715.1 uncultured Gammaproteobacteria bacterium | reverse complement strand
CCTTTTATCTTCTAACCTTTTATCTTCTAACCTTTTATCTTCTAACCTTTTATCTTCTAACCTTTTATCTCCCCCCCATGTTCAACAAATTCACCACAAAATCTCAAGAAGCGGTGCGGAACGCGCAACAGATCGCGATTGATAATGCCAACCAGCAGGTTGATGTGCTGCACCTGCTCACTGCCCTGCTCCACCAGGATGACTCATTGGTGGTGACGATTTTGCGCAAGCTGGAGGTTGATGTGCCTAAGATGAAGGCGCTGATGTATAAGCAGATTGATATTCTACCCAAATCCGAGGTTGAGATTTCTATCACGCAGATGTTTCTCACTGAGTCTTTGGCACGCGTCTTGTCGGGTGCTGAGGTTGAGGCAAAGAATTTGGGTGACGAGTATATTTCCACCGAACATGTCTTACTCGCGATGCTCAATGTGAAGTCAACGGTGAAGACGGTGTTGGATTCATTTAAGGTATCGTATGATGATGTTTTGAAAATTCTGAAAGAGTTGCGTGGTTCGACGCGCGTCACCGACCCCGATCCGGAGTCGAAGTTTCAGGTGTTGGAAAAATACACCATTAATATGACAGAACAGGCTCGTCAGGAAAAAATCGATCCGATTATTGGACGTGACGATGAGATTCGTCGCGTGATGCAGGTGCTTTCGCGTCGTACCAAAAATAACCCGGTGCTCATCGGTGAAGCCGGCGTTGGTAAGACGGCTATTGCGGAAGGATTGGCGCAGCGCATTGTCTCAGGTGACGTTCCGGAAACCTTGAAGAACAAAGAGCTGCTTGCGCTTGATCTGGGGTCGTTGATTGCCGGCACGAAGTTTCGTGGAGAGTTTGAGGACCGTCTCAAGGCCGTGATCAAGGAGATCGAGCATTCGGCGGGAAATATTATTTTGTTTATTGATGAGTTGCACACGCTCGTTGGCGCCGGTGCGATCGAAGGTTCGCTGGATGCGTCGAACTTGCTTAAGCCTGCCCTCGCCCGCGGTAAATTACGCACTGTTGGTGCGACGACGCTCAAGGAGTATCAAAAGTACATCGAGAAAGACGCGGCGTTTGAGCGTCGCTTCCAGCCGGTTATTGTGCAGGAGCCCAGTATCGATGCAACGATTGCCATCTTGCGTGGTATCAAGGAAAAATACGAAGTTCATCATGGTGTGAAAATCAATGACTCTGCCTTAGTGGCCGCGGCCGAGTTGTCGCAGCGATATATCATGGATCGCAACCTTCCTGACAAGGCGGTTGATTTGGTGGATGAGGCGCTCTCCGTTATCCGTATGGAAATCGACTCAATGCCCGAAGAGCTTGATAAGATTAAGCGCAAGATGATGCAGCTTGAGATTGAGCGCGAGGCACTGAAGGGTTCTGATGACAAGGAGACCAAAGAAAAGTTAAAGAAAGTAGAAAAACAGTTAGCCGAATTGAAAGAATCGTCATCGGCGATGGAGCTCCAGTATCGCAATGAGAAAGAGCTGATCAATCAGATCCAAAACAACAAGAAAGATATTGACCGCATGAAGCAAGAGGCGGATATTTTGGAGCGTCGTCAAGAGTTCCAGAAGGTTGCTGAGATTCGGTATGCCAAGATTCCTGAGCTGGATAAAGAAATCACCGCATTAGAAAAGAAGCTGGCAAAAATTCAAAAAGATCACCGCTTCCTCAAAGAAGAGATTACTCAGGAGGATATCGCGGGCGTTGTTTCGCGCTGGACTGGAATTCCGGTGAACAAGATGTTGCAAGGCGAGATGGAAAAGCTCGTGGATGCGGAGAAAGAGTTGGCGCAGCGCGTTGTCGGGCAAGAAGAAGCAATTCGTGCGGTGGCAAATGCGATTCGTCGCTCACGCGCCGGCGTGCAAGAAGAAGGTCGTCCTATCGCTTCATTCCTCTTTATGGGGCCAACCGGTGTGGGTAAAACGGAGCTTGCCAAATCGCTTGCTGAATTTATGTTCAACTCATCTGACTCTATGATTCGCGTGGATATGTCTGAGTATATGGAGAAGCACGCGACGTCGCGCATGATCGGCTCCCCTCCTGGTTATGTCGGGTATGAAGAAGGTGGGCAGTTGACCGAGCAGGTTCGCCGCCGACCATACTCAGTGATTTTGTTTGATGAAATTGAGAAGGCGCATCCGGAAGTCTTTAACATCATGTTGCAACTCCTTGATGATGGTCGCCTGACTGACGCTAAAGGGCGTGTGGTGAACTTCAAAAACACGATTATCATTATGACGTCGAACTTGGGATCTGAGCTCATTAAAGATTACAGTATTGGATTTAATGACGGCCATGGTAACGACGGCATTAACGAAGAGGTTATGAAGGAGCAAGTGATGGATGTGCTGAAGCGCAGCTTCAAGCCGGAGTTCCTCAATCGACTTGATGATATTATTTTCTTCCACCCGCTCAAAGAGAAGCAGATTGAGCAGATTGTTGATATCCAGCTCTTGGAGGTTAAGAAGCGACTTGATGCCAAGAAGATTTCAATTGATTTTACTGCAGCGGTCAAAAAGCATCTTGCCAAAGTTGGCTATGATCCTCTATTTGGAGCCCGACCGCTCAAGCGCGCTATTCAAAAAGAAATCCTCGACCCTTTGGCGATGGAAATTATCAAAAAGAAGGTTGATAAAAACTCCAAAATCAAACTTGACATCGTAAAAAATAAAGTAGTGATCAAGTAAAGCGAACGGCTCCCCCAGCGGAGCCGTTTGTGGTTGCTCAAAGGCCATTTTTCAGGTACACTAGAGGATATGCAACAACTCTTTCGGCTCAGCGCGGGCCTGCTCATCGCGCTACAACTGACTCTTGTAAGTCCCCTCGCCATTCCAACGGCGCAGGCCTCTGTTTTTGATCCGAGCTTTATCTTGACCAACTCGGATTTGGAGGCGTATCAGTCAATGACGCTGGGCGAAATTCAGGCATTCTTGAATAACCTTAACTCTTTTTTGGCGACGTACGTAACGCTCAACTCACAGGGCGTCGCTCAGTCAGCTGCAGAGATTATCTACTCAGCAGCTCAACAGCACCGCATTAATCCTAAGTGGATTTTGGTAACGCTGCAAAAGGAGCAAAGCCTTATCGCCTCACAAGAGACGCCTATCCAAGACCGTCTTGATTGGGCGATGGGATATGGCGTTTGTGATTCGTGCTCAAAAGATGATCCGCGTATTCAGAAGTTCCGCGGTTTTGGTAATCAAGTTGATCGTGCGGCAGCTCGCGTGCGTCAGTACATCGAGCAGCCGCAGCAATTTTATTTCAAGCCGGGTAATACCTATACGATTGGTGATCAAATCGTGACGATCAAAAACCTTGCGACAGCGACGTTGTATACCTACACACCGCACATTCACGGAAACTTTAACTTCTGGAGGATTTGGTCACGCTGGTTCTCAGCATACTATCCTGATGGTTCGCTGGTACAAGTCGAAGGAGAGCCGGGTGTGTGGTACATTACTAATGGAATGCGGCGCGCTATTACCTCAAAGGCAGTGCTTGTTTCGCGCTTTGACCCGACAACTATCCGTAAAGTTTCTAAACTTGATTTAGAGAAGTACCCCAAAGGGGCGTCATTGCGCTTCCCTAACTACACGCTTGTTACGGATCAACTGCAGAACCGCTACCTCTTGGTGAATGACGAAAAACGTCGCTTTGAGTCGCAAGAAGTTTTCGCACGACTCGGATTTAACCCCGAAGAACTTGAACTCGTCTCAACAACCGACTTGGAGCCGTATGCTGACGGGCCGACTATTACGCTGGGTTCCGCATATCCGTTAGGACAGCTGATTCAGGAAAAAGAAAGTGGCGGTGTGTACTGGGTAGAAAACGGCCTCAAGCACCCTATTGTGAGTCGTGAGATCTTGAAGGTTAACTTCCCGACGCGATCAATAACGCAGGGTGATCATCAGACGCTTGCAGGCTTCCCAACGGGCTCTCGGGTGGCACTTCGAGATGGTACACTCGTCAAGAGTGCGGACTCGCCGATGGTGTATGTCATTTCGAATGGTAATCGTCGCCCGATTGCAAACGAGACAACCTTTGTTCGCCTCGGCTACCAATGGAATGCTATTGTGACAACCTCGCAACAGGCAATCGAGGTGCACCCACTTGATGAAATTCTTGATGTCACACTTCCTGACTCACCTGTGCAGATTGCCGGGCAGTAATAGACACTATGCTTGTACACGCATCATACCTTCCCTACCCACCGCAACTCCTCAAAGACGCAGCTGAAGCGCCTGATATTGAGCGTACCCGTGCGGCGTACGAAACAATCCGCGCAGAGCTCTATGCATCGCAGCCGGACTATGTCATTTTTATCGGCAAGCCAACACAGGATTTCGGCTCATTTCAGGTTTCGGTAAGCGATGTGATGCGCATAAACCTGAGTGAGTTGGGTAATTTTGCTCAACATAAGCCCTTTGAAGGGACGAAGAAGTTTACCCATGCGCTGCAGGAATCATTTGCTGAGCATGACATGACCATCCGTCTCATCGACCAGCCCCTGCTTCCAACGGGCGTCTCGCTCGCTGCGTATGGCTTGTTTAACAATACTTTCCACCCTGCGATTGGCGTGATCTCCTATGCTGATGCCGATAGCGATGCGCACTGGACTGCCGGCACCTTACTTCGTGAGGTTATTGAGAGTCGTACAGAGCGTGTTGCATTGATTGGCGTGGGTAATTTGTCGCACTGCGTGTATCAGCGTAAGCGCTTGTTTGCTTCACAAGCCGGCTATGAGTTTGATGCGGCTGTGCAGGAAGCGCTACAAATGCAGTCCCCTGAAAAATTACGCTACCTCAAAGAGTCGCTGGTCGTTAAGGCTCGTGAGTGCGGCCTGAAGCAATTATTGGTAGTATTAGGTGCGCTTGAAGACCATCACGTCACTCCTGAAATTCTTGCCTACGAGCATCCACTGGGTGTTGGGTATCTTTCAGTGCTTTTTCATATTCGCTAACGTGCATGAACAACACATACCGACATGTTGATATTGTCCCACTGACCAGATTGAAAGCCGATCTGGATTTTTTTACATACCGTGTTCCCCAGGAATTAGAGTCATTTGTGCGTCCAGGTATGCTCGTGAGCGTCCCCTTTCGCGGTAAAGCACTACAGGGTGTTGTCGTGCGCGAGGCTCAACCGATTGCAGGTGTTGTGATGAAGGACATCAATGAAGTGCTTCACCCACTGCCGCTCCTTGGACAGTGGCAGCTTGATGTAACGCAAGAAGTTGCCGCTCAGTGTATGGTGTCATGGGCGACCGTGCTGCAACGTATCGTTCCTCCAAAACCCGCTCGCACCACCACCTCATCACTCACGCCGCTTCATATCCCCAGCGCAACACCCCTTTCACACACGCGGGCAATTCCTAAACTCACCGAAGACCGTCTTTTGGTGAAGTATCGGTATGATGGGCATAAGTGGCATTACGTCGCGCATCAAGTGAGTCAAGCTACCGGACAGGTGCTTATTATCGTTCCGGAAAAAAACGATATAACAGAGCTTCTCCCCTACCTCGCCGCACATCGTGATGAATTGTTGGTGTATGAGGCAACGAGTGGCAAAAACGAGCAGTGGCGTCAGTGGCAGGCAGTAGCAACCGGAGAACGGCGCATTGTACTTGGAACGCGTTCTGCAATTTTCGCCCCTTGCAATAAGCTCGAGTTATGTATAATCGTGGATGAAGAGCATGATTCGCATAAGCAGGAGGAGCCCAATCCTCGCTACAGCACCTGGATGGTTGCTGATCTTGTGACCGCCGCATTGAACACAAAACTTGTTCGCATGGCACGCGCGCCACGCTTCCTGAGTTTACATGATGTTGCATCACAGGCGATGGGCTTTTATGACCTTGATAAAGATGAGCCGTTACCGCGTGTGCGTATCATTGATATGAATCATGAGATGGTGGCACACAACACGTCTCTCCTCGGTCTTCAGGTTCAAGAAGCGGTGCGCACAAACGAAAAGTCGTTGATACTCCTCAACCGTAAGGGCTTTGTGGAGCGCTATCGCTGTCGTGATTGTGGGCATGAAGGAGCCTATCATGCATTGAGTGTAAACGGCACCTGCCCTTCCTGCGCAAGTCTTCGCATAGCATACCTGGGCAAAGGAATTGAGTTTGCTGCTCAACAATTACAGCAGCTCTTCCCTGGTCAGCGCGTGCAACTATTTTCAAAGGATGCTCATTTGTCACGCGAAGAGGCTATGGCGCTTGTGGAGCATAGTGATATTGTCATAGCAACTGATTATGCCCTCTCCATGCTTGATGTGACGGCATTTGGATGTATTGTCGATGTTGCCGCGGATCAGCAGTTGGCGGTACCAACATTTAACGCACAAGAGCGTGTGTTTGGGCGTTTGTATGGAATTGCGGCATCGTTGCGTGAGGGACAGGAGCTCTTTGTGCAAACCCGTGAGCCGGAAAATCAACTCTTCTCATACATCTCGAACTGGGATCTCAAAGGAATGTATGTGCATGAATTGTCGCAGCGCGCGCTTTTTGGTTATCCCCCGTATGCGCGCATGGTGCGATTGTTGTGCAAGGCAACTACCGAGGAAGAAGCGCTCAGCAAGGCCGAGAGTGTTATTATTTCCCTGGGGAACCGCACCGATCTAGTGGTTGGCGCACCATATCCGCACCCTGCGTCAGTTGCCGCGCCAGTCTATGCGCTCGAAATTAAACTTCAATCGCCGCTGAACAACCATGACTATCTCAAAAAATTACCGTGTCTCATTGATGTTGACCCACTCTAGCATGAGTTGAACGCAGGCACCCTCTGTGGTATAGTGGTTGCAATCTGAATTGATTATAATTTGTCTATGTCTTCATTACCCCTTGTGTTTGAGCCAAACCCTCTACTCCATCAGCAGGCAGCTCCCGTGGCAGAGTTGACCCCTGCTATCGTTCAGCTGGTGATTGATATGAAAGAAACGATGGTAAAAGAAAATGGCGTCGGCTTAGCCGCTCCTCAGATCGGTCACTCGGTTCGTATTTTTGTCGTTGCTCATAAAGACGGTATTAAGGCGTTTATCAATCCCCGTATTACGAAGAAATCATGGCGAACCAACGTTGACGAGGAAGGTTGCCTCTCGATCCCTGGGGTGTTTGGGCCGGTGCGACGTCATAACAGCGTGCACGTTCGTTATATGGATGAACACGGTGAGCAGCGCATACTCAAGGCTGCGGGTTTTTTTGCGCGCGTCATTCAGCACGAATATGATCACATCGAAGGGGTGTTGTTTACGGAGAAATTGGAGGCATAAGACATGAGTACATCGCCAAAGGCAAAAGTTATTTTTTTTGGGACATCACGCTTTGCGGTTCCTGCACTCGAGGCGTTATCGCAGGGAGTTGACGTTGTCGCTGTTGTGACGCAACCTGATGCGCGTGTTGGTCGCCGACAAGAGCTCCAAGCACCCCCTGTCGCACAATGGATTCGTGATAACGCCCCTCATATTCCCCTCGTGCAACCATCATCACTCAAAGACGAGGATATCGTAGCCCAGCTCGCTGTCTATGGGGCTGATCTTGCTGTTGTTGCTGCGTACGGTAAAATCATTCCCCAGTCGGTTCTGGATATCTTCACGCGCGGATGTTTAAATATTCACGGCTCACTTCTCCCGATGTATCGAGGAGCCTCCCCTATCCATGCTGCGTTGCGTGACGGACTTGAGGTGACGGGCAATACGATCATGCTTATGGATGCGCAGATGGACCATGGTCCAATTCTTGCGCAATCAACGGTTCCTCTTCATCCCGAAGACAGTTTTCGAGAGCTTGAGAGTCGCATGGCAGATGATGGCGCACAACTTTTGATTAAGACATTACCTGGCTATTTGAATGGCAGTATTCAGCCACGCGAGCAAGATCATGAAGAGGCGACCTATGTCTCGTTATTACGCAAAGAGGATGGCATGATCACGCCTGAGATGACGGTTGCGCAGATTCGTAATGCGTGGCG
>CAZIQD010000002.1:32451-39800 GCA_964541715.1 uncultured Gammaproteobacteria bacterium | reverse complement strand
TGATTAGGCCGGTTTCTTACGAAGCCGTTCGACGGCCTTGATGACGGTTGCGTTGAGTTCGCGACGCTCTTGCTGGCGTTCTTTGCGAAGCTCTTCAACGCTTTTCGTCTGAACGGTTTGTTTCGGCGTGGTTGCCATGGTTCACCTCATGAAAGAACTGAGGATACTATATCGGCTCTTAAAAGAAAGAGCAAGGGGGGGATGCGGCGAAGGGTAATGAAAGGTTAAGGTTTCCGCCGGACCTGCCTGCCGGCAGGCGGGGGCGGATCCGCCTTTGGCGGAAAAGGTTGGAAGATGAAGATAAAAGGAGAAAAAGAAAAAATGAGGAAAGGTGGCATAAAAGGGTCGGATTCCTTTTTACTTTTTAACTCTTCATCTTTTTTTCATTCATGTCATTCGTAGCATTCGTATTATTCGCATCATTTGTAGATAAAAAAAGAACCCCCGTGTCGGCAAACGTCCAACCGGGGGGTGAAGCAACGGAACTCTCGATTGACCGTTGGCAGGCAGTTGATGGTGTGGCATAAGCAGACAGTCTAGCTATCCGTTATACGCACACACGCTTCCCACTACTTGGAGCATGAGAGCCCTGAGGGTTTTCAAAAGGATGATGTTGTTTGCGAAAGAGGTCGTGCCTCATGCTTCGCCGTTTGACACACCTAACCCTTGAGGAGTTACTTCACGCATAGTGTAGCGCATCTGGCGCTGTTGTCAATGATGCACACCTATGGCACAATGCAGAGGCTTTTTGGAGAAGTGGCCGAGTGGTTGAAGGCGCACGCCTGGAACGCGTGTTGGTAGCAATGCCTCGCAGGTTCGAATCCTGTCTTCTCCGCAAATTTTTTAAATAACATAACCCGTATGAAACGTTACAAAGTTATTCGAGCCACGCTGATTACCGGAGCTTTACTCCTGGTGCCTTTGGTGGCGATGCAGGTTACTGATGAGGTGCAATGGGGCTTGGAAGATTTCGTGGTTATGGGGGCTCTTGTGTTTGGCGCCCTTTTGGCGTATGAATATATTGCCGCACAAGGAGGCACGCGTGCTTATCGCGGTGCTACGGCTATCGCTGTTGGCACTTCGTTCTTGCTGATCTGGGTCAACCTTGCCGTGGGAATTATCGGCAATGAAGATAATCCGGCAAATGTTTTGTATCTGGGCGTGCTTGCGATTGGCGCCCTGGGTGCAATCGTGACGCGACTTGCTGCGCACGGATTGTCTCGCGTGCTGTTTGCTATGGCGGCGGCTCAGTTGGCAGTTCCAGTTATTGCATTTTTTATCTGGCAACCTGGGTTGAGTATCGGCGTTGTTCAGGTGATGGGGGTTAACGCATTTTTCGCCCTCTTGTGGGTTGCGTCAGGAATATTGTTTATGCAGGCGTCTTATGCAGAATGAATTACTCAACAATGTCTTAGATCTTGCCGTAAAGAATGCCCAGTTATTTACTGCGACACATAGTTCAGATTTTTTATATCCACCCTCATATAATTCTAAGAAATATGTACATGATCTAGCGACGAACGCATATTTTGAAGCACTTGCGATTGTCAGGCATTATGTAAAATTAACGAGTGATGCTTATTGGACTGGGGTTGGAGCCTTCAACGTTGATTTGTTTATGATGACTCCTAGTATTTCATCACCTATGGGCCCAGGGTCAGATTCTGAGGCAATAAGTATTCCCTTTGGTAAATACTTAACTAATCTGACGGACTCATCGCAGTTTGGATTTGAACCCCTTATGTTTCATATCGATAAAGCGTATTGTTATCTGCCGTCGATGAGAGGAGAGCATCCTGACGAAAGACATTTGAATCAATTTTTTCATTGTGAAGCAGAAATTGTTGGTACGTTAGACACCCTACTCCCGCTTGTTGAAGGTTATGTGCAGGCACTTTCGCGAACGCTCCTTGCTTTGACACCACTCGTGCAATTGATGAGTGCTGATTTCACAAAGACACATTCTCATCTAACTCATATCATTGAGAGCAAGGGTTTTGTGGTAAAAGAATTTGACGAAATATACCCATGGCTACAGGCAAATTCCTCTTTCCACACCTCTGATGAGTATGGTAGAAATATTACGAATGAGGGAGAAGTTGCATTGTCTCGTGAGATGGGAGATGGATTGCCAATGTGGGTGTGCAATTATGATCGGGATATCGTTGCTTTTTATCAGAAGCCACACCCAGCAAATTCCGAGGTGGTTATTAATGCCGATTTGATCTTCCCCCCGATTATTGAGGGGGCCATTGGAGGTGAGATTGTTGGAGCTGGTCAGCGGCAAGATAATGCGCATGAGATGCGTGAATCGTTGAGAAGGCAGCGCATACAACCAGATCCTTATGCGTGGTATGTGCAGTTACGAGAGCTCCCAGGGTACACCACAACCTCGGGATTTGGATTAGGGGTAGAGCGCTTCATTGCGTGGGCACTAGGCTATTCAGACATCAAGAACGTCATTCACTATCCTCGTCTTAAAAACGTACAAACATTACCATAATATGAAAAAAGAAATTTTTGATTCATTTTTTCACCCCTATTCCCAAACGGTCGATGAAGCGGCAAAAACGAGCTCATTTTGGAAATTGTCAGACGCTCTCATTATAGAAATCATTAAACGTGAGATAGCTCCCTTTACTTCAGAGGAGTCAATCGTTATGGATGCGGGAGGGGGTACTGGAAGGTGGGCGGTAAAACTCAGTGAGATCTTGAGGGGAAGGATTATTGTGTTTGATCGATCCCCTGACATGCTTGCACAGGCGCAAAAAAATATTGCAGCGAGTAATTCGTCGGATCGTATTGATATTACCGAAGGGGATCTGATTGCTATGCATCACTACAATGAAGCAAGTGTTGATCATGTGGTGAGTATTTATAGCCCACTCAGTTTCGTATACGAACAAGAAAAAGCGGCTTGCGAATTATTCCGCATCCTTAAGCCGGGAGGACGTATTCTTATCATGAGCCATGGGTACTACAATGCAATAGCTTCAAAAATAAATAACTATAAAGCAGGGGAGGAAGAGTTGAGTTCTTTGGCAAAAACGTGTATGGTGAAATGGGCCCCACATGTACCAGAGCTTGTTACACACTCAAAAGAATCTATCGAACAACTTTTTACCCAGGCAGGTTTTCGTATTTTAAAAACCTACGGAGTTCCTGTTTTTATTCAACCTGGATCTGAAGATTTTGATCCACAAAACAAGACTCAAAGCGAGGTTAGTGCATATCTAGATTCACCAGATATCTTTAAGACAATATTTGATCTTGAGATGCAGTTTAACGCTGAAGCAACGATAGCCAATCGTGGGATGAATATGTTCATGCTTGCAGAAAAGCGATAATATTATGCAGCAATCAGAGCTCGTACAAAAACACCCTTGGCTTGCGCGGACGAATCTTATCGAGGAATACTTGCCGCCAGCGTATTACCAACATTTACTCAAGCCATATGCCTTTGATAGGGTTTCTGATCTTCAGCTTTTAGAGCGATTCGCAAAAAAACTCAATGCTTCCGCGATACTTGAGCTTGGGTGTGGAAGTGGCAGAGCGTCGAGCGTTGTTGTGGACATATTGCCTTCAGCTCATTATACCTTTTCTGATCTCAGCACCCGAATGCTTGAAGCTGCGAAAGAACATCTACCCCAGCACGCTTCTTTTGTCAGGGAAGATGCAATCGACTTTATGGCCAAAACCAACGATCGGTATGATTTTGTATATACCTTGTGGAGCTTTTCACATTCAGTTCATCAGCATATTCATCGATTGAACGTGGATGAAGGAGGTGCGTATGTTAGACAAAGCATTAAGAAATTTATTCGAGAGAATCTTAAAGAGAATGGGGCATTTTTTCTCGTTCATTTTGATTCACTTTCTCAAGAGCAGCGCATATTGATGAATCAATGGAAGCGCGTTTTCCCTGCCTTTAGTCAGAGTGAATTGCAAAGCCCATCAAAGCGTATTATTGACGAAGTGCTTCTGGAGCTTGATAATATAGGAGAGGTTCGACTCTCAATAGATCATTTGCAAGGAGATCCTATCCCCTATGAATCAGAAGACGAGCTATTAGAGACGTTTATGAATTTTCATTTGGAAACATATTTTAATACGACCCCTTTTGTTGCCGATGTCATTGACGACATCAAAAAACAAGCTGCACGTTATCGAAATGCTAACGGATCGTATTCCATCGCTCCTGGGTGTTATGTGTATACCTGCATTAAAAATTAATTCTGAGTTATGAGGGAGATACAAAAACTTAAAAAGCTACATGCGGGAGATAAGGTTGCGGTGCTGTCCCCATCTTTTGCGGCCCCTGCTCGATACCCTCAGGTTTTTGAGTTAGGGTTGCGTCGTATTCGTGAAGTTTTTGAGTTAGAGCCTGTTGAGTATCCTACGACACGAAAGCTTGGAGCAAGCGGGCAAGAACGAGCTGCCGATCTCGTGGCAGCATTTGAGGATCCAAAGATAAAAGCGGTCATCGCAAGTATTGGAGGTGACGACCAGGTCACGTATATTCATACGCTTGCGCCCCATGGCTTTATTGAGAACCCGAAACCATTTTTGGGATATAGCGATAATTCACATTTTTGCAATTTTCTTTTTCAGCACGGTATTCCGTCATATTATGGGGCATGTGTCATGACGCAATTTGCAATGCAGCAACGTATGGATGATTATACCGTTGAGCATATTCGTCATGCGTTATTTGATATCGGGGAATATGAAATTCGCCCTTCTCTAGATTACAACGAAATAGGCATTGAATGGGGCGATCCTTCTCTCCTTGGCACGCGTCGCATGTATGAAAAAAATACAGGCTGGGTGTGGGATCAAGGGAGGTCTGGGGAAGGGTTGCTGTGGGGAGGGTGCCTCGAGTCTATTGATGAGATGTTACGAAATAACATTCAAATCCCTCGCCTCGAGGACTTTGAAGGAATAGTGCTTTTTTTGGAGACCTCTGAAGAGATCCCACTACACTCATATGTGCGACGTGTATTACGTGCACTTGGTCAGCGTGGAATATTGGAGCGCGTGCAGGGTGTTTTGATAGGGCGTCCTAAAGCATGGGAGTTTGATAAGCCATTGAGCAAAGAAGAACGTGACGTATACGTGAAGGAACAGCAACAATGCATCATTGACGTTGTCCGCACCTACAATACTTCTATCTCAATTATACAGAATCTTAATTTTGGGCATACTGATCCACAAATCCCAATGCCGTATGGAGGGAAGGTCCGCATTGATTCGGATCGTCAAAAAATATTTGTGTGGTTTTAAAAATCCGAGAACTTACGTTCTCGGATTACGGAATGGGAGGAGTCCTTAAGTATCCCCAAATAGTTTTTGCACAAGTTCCGCCCCAATTCCTGAGATAACCATAGCCTCTTTTTTGTTGCCAAGCAATTTTGCCGCCCAGTCAACGATGCCACCGTCAGCAAGTTGAACGATTTGAGAGCCTTGGTTGGCTCCAAAGATGTGAAAACAAAGGTGCTGATAGTAGCCGAGTCCAGACTTTCTGTTGAAGTCAAAGCAGAACTGAACTTCAGGGTACTTTACTCGAAGAGGTGCAATGAGCGTTTCTTCGATATGAGCAAAGTATCTTGTGCGAACAGGAAGGTTATTGCGTTCAAAGAGAGGTGAATCCAACTCATGAGCATACTGGACTTCCCGAGGAAATGCAATTTTGTATTGCGCAAATAGATCAAAGTTATCGTTGAGAGAATTGCGCAATATTTCTTCCCGCGGGAGTGAACAAGCATCGATCAGGTTATCAAGGAATCGAATGTCGGAAATTTTAACGACAATGTCAGATACGTTGTAACCATGCAATCGCAGAGCATCGAGTACCCTCAGAAGCATGTCAATATGGACTTGAAGAGCTGGTATCGCAAATCCTTTATTCTCCCCTCTATTGACTCCCCCAGAGCAAAGCGCAAAGAGATTGAAATGCTGCATATAGCCCTTGCTCTTATCGAAAGGTTGAAGACGCAATACTCGTCCAGCCGTGCTGAGGTGAACGGACGTTTCGTCTGCATGGCGAGCCTGACGCTTCCTTTGGAGGGCGCATTCCAATGCCAATTGGCTTGTCAGGTCACTGACAACCTCCGACCCCCTGATGGAAGAAAGAGTATTGTTTTGGCTTATTTTGCTTAGCGCTGCGTTGAGCGCGAAAGGAGCGATTGGAGACGTTTGCACTGCATGAAACATAGGTTGAACTGCTTCGAGGCAGATCAGTGCAAATCGATATAATGCATCCTGTGAAAGGGAGCTGATGCCAAGGAATTCTTGTCGTTGCTCGTATTCCTCAAGTAGATGGGTTGGGGTGACCATCTGGGAGCGATGTTTGAACGCATGTATCAGTAATGGCTTCAGGCGATGGAGCGGGGCGTCTGTGAGAATATCGAGGAGATTGGGAGCACCAAGCTCCTTTAAGATGCTTTGTAGCATCTTGTCTTGAGAGTGCTTGGGATCCACGGGATACCTCCTGTTTGATAATCAAGAACGATCTTCAAGAAAAGCTTGAAGACTTTGTGTAAATACGTTAGCATAGGGCATAGGTAATGTACAGTAAAGAGAGGCTCCAATTCGGTAGTTGTACATAGGGGCGAATAGCTCACCTCATAAGCTTAAGTAGGCCGTTCTTTTCTTGGGAGAACTTCATGGAATCATTTGGCCGTATCGCGGGTATTGCCGGCGGTATCGTGGCATTGGCGGCATTTGTGCCGTATATCAAAGCCATTATCAAAGGGACAACAACGCCGAATCGGGCGACGTGGCTGATCTGGACGATCATTGGCTGCATCACGGCAGCAAGTTATCATGCCGGCGGTGCTGATCAGACCATTTGGGTCGCCGTAAGCTATGCTATTGGACCCTTCGTGGTCTTTGCGCTTTCGTTGAAGCGTGGCGAAGGGGGAACCACGGCTTTTGACATCGGCTGTCTTGCTGTCGCGGGAGCAAGTTTACTTTTGTGGATGATCTTCGAGAACCCGTTCATTGCACTCGCACTGAGCATTGCGATCGATACCGCCGGCTCATTGCCAACGTTTCGCAAAGTATGGCACGCGCCATATAGCGAAGATATCGTGGCGTGGTCCATGTTTTGGAGTGCTTCACTGCTCAATGCCGCCGCTATAGAAGTATGGAGCTGGGATATCGCGCTTTACCCCATGTACACCCTCATTGGCAGCAGTACGATGTTCATACTCATCATATTGCTGCGTCGTACGCATGCCCGCCCTCATTCGTGAGGTGCGGGCTTTCTTTTTGTGCCTTGACAAACTGACCAAGAACCGTACACTAGATTAATGATATACTATCTGTAACCGGGTTTGAGAAAAAAC
>CAZIQD010000002.1:2798-32351 GCA_964541715.1 uncultured Gammaproteobacteria bacterium | reverse complement strand
GGAATTGGCGGTGAGTTGCATGCATATCGATCTGATTTTATTGAGGTGCGTGGCGCGCGAGAACATAATTTGAAAAATATTGATGTTGATATTCCAATTGGTTCACTGACCGTGATTACCGGTCTTTCGGGGTCGGGGAAATCGTCACTGGCATTTGATACGTTGTATGCGGAAGGTCAGCGTCGCTATGTTGAGTCGTTGTCGGCGTATGCCCGACAGTTTTTGGGTATTATGAACAAACCGGATGTCGACAAGATCTCAGGATTATCACCGGCGATTTCAATTGAGCAAAAATCAACGTCACGCAATCCGCGTTCAACAGTAGGAACGGTCACGGAAATTTACGATTACCTTCGTTTGTTGTTTGCGCGCGTGGGTAAGCCACACTGCCCAGAATGCGGACAGCCGATTGTCGCACAAGAGCCGCAGAGTATCGTAAGCGACATCATGACGCAGAGTGATCGTATTGCGGTTATCAAGGCAGTACTCGCGCAGCAAAAGAAAGGAGCTTTTGACACCCTCTTCAAGAACTTATTTAAGATGGGGTATTCAAAAGTACGTGTTGACGGCGTTGACTATGAGTTACCTGCCGAGATTAAGCTGGATAAAAACTATAAGCACGATATTGAGGCGATTATCGATCGCGTCAGTATTAACGAAGGCAATCGTTCGCGTATTTTTGCATCCGTTGAGGCGGCGATTGAGCTGTCGCAAGACGGCATCATTATCGTTGATGTAACAGACACCAAGACGAAGCAGGTAACGGAACATTTTTATAATACGACACTCTCGTGCATGCAGTGTCATATTAATTTTGACAAGATTGAGCCGCGTATGTTTTCGTTCAACTCCCCGTTTGGTGCGTGTACGGAATGTCAGGGGTTGGGTACGCATAATGAGTTTACAGAGGATTTGA
The DNA here is from genome assembly GCA_964541715.1 of uncultured Gammaproteobacteria bacterium. Taxonomy (GTDB): domain Bacteria; phylum Patescibacteriota; class Patescibacteriia; order CAIXNZ01; family JADLGS01; genus CAYRMM01. The sequence goes on along the minus strand of CAZIQD010000002.1, from coordinate 31,435 downwards.
TTATCCCCGATGATTCAGCCTGCGTGTATGATGGTGCGATTAAAGTGTGGGAGAAGCAGATGGATGGTTGGCGTGGCCAGCAGATGGAGGCGCTGTCTAAGCATTTTAAATTTGACCTGTATACGCCATGGAAGTCACTGCCAAAAAAGATTAAAGACATTATTCTGTACGGAACAGAAGAAGAGCTGGACTTCTCGTTTAAGGCGCGTTCATCAAATGCCGAATACTACTGGGAGGGTATGTTTGACGGCGTCATCCCAATTCTTGAAAAGCAGTATCTTGAGGCAAAGACAGAAAACAAGCGCGATGAGCTGAATCGGTATATGCGCTCGCTGCCCTGCCCGAAGTGTAACGGGTTGCGACTCAAGCAGGAGGTGCTTGCTGTGTTGATTGATAAATATAACATTGCTGAAATCACTGAACTTTCCGTGAAAGATCTCTTCAGCTTTGTTGATCAGTTACACTTCACGGACGATGAATTAATTATCGCTGGGCCAATTCTCAAAGAGGTGAAAGATCGCCTTAAGTTTTTGATTAACGTGGGGCTTGAATATTTAACGTTGTCGCGTTCTGCAGCAACCTTGTCGGGAGGTGAGGCGCAGCGTATTCGCTTAGCGACACAGATTGGTTCTGAGTTGCGCGGGGTTCTCTATATTCTTGATGAGCCGTCAATCGGCTTACATCAGCGTGATAATGAAAAGCTGCTCAACACGCTGGAGTATTTGCGCGATATTGGCAATACATTGATTGTTGTGGAGCACGATGAAGAAACGATTCGCGCCGCAAATCACATTATTGACGTCGGTCCTGGCGCCGGTATTCATGGGGGTGAAATTGTGGCAGCTGGTGATTTGGAAGCAATTAGAAAAAATAAAGCATCGTTGACCGGACAGTATCTGACCGGCGTGAAGAAAATTGAGGTGCCCAAGAAGCGTCGTGCATGGCGCGAGTATCTTGAAGTTGTTGGCGCATCTGCAAACAACTTAAAAAATGTTACCGTGAAATTTCCCCTGCATGTGATGACCTGTGTTACAGGGGTGTCCGGCTCAGGTAAGTCAACGTTGATTAACGAGACGCTTGCCAAGGGATTGATGCAGCGACTCTATCGTTCTAAGGAGTTGGCCGGTGCGCACAAAGAAATTAAGAATTACGGATTGATTGATAAGGTGGTGAATATTGATCAGTCGCCGATTGGGCGTACGCCACGCTCAAACCCCGCGACATACACAGGGTTGTTTACTCCGATTCGTGATTTGTTCTCAGAAACTTCGGAGGCGCGCTTTCGTGGTTACAAGGTGGGGCGGTTTTCATTTAACGTTAAAGGTGGGCGTTGCGAGACCTGTGCCGGTGATGGGCAGATTAAGATTGAGATGCACTTTTTGCCAGATGTGTACGTCGAGTGTGAGAAGTGTCATGGTCAGCGGTATAACTCAGAAACATTGGAAGTGCGCTACAAGGGCAAGAATATTGCTGAGGTGTTGCGCATGTCTGTTGAGGAGGCGTACCACTTCTTCGAAGATATTCCTTTGATTGCGTCTAAGCTGCAGTTGTTGCGTGATGTCGGCCTTGATTACATCAAACTTGGACAGCCGGCAACACAGCTCTCAGGTGGTGAGGCACAGCGCGTGAAGTTGTCGCTGGAACTTTCAAAGCGGCCGACGGGTAAGACACTCTACATCCTTGATGAGCCAACGACCGGACTGCATTTCGAAGACATTAATAAGTTGTTGAGTGTGTTGCAGCGATTGGCTGACAAGGGGAATACGATTATCGTCATTGAACATAACCTTGATGTTATCAAAACCGCTGACTGGGTGATCGATATCGGACCCGAAGGTGGTGATGGCGGTGGACAGGTCGTGGCAACTGGTACGCCGGAGGACATTATGAAAGTGAAGGAGAGTCATACGGGACGTTTTCTGAAATCATTACTTCGATAATATGCAGCTCTATATTGCTACTACGAATCAGAAAAAAATTAATGAAATAAGTGCAGTGCTGCAAGGACTGCCTGTTGAGTTGCTACCCATTGAGATTGAGTTTGATGAGTGGCAGATTGATGATATGGAGGCGATCAGTCGTTCAAAGGCGGCGCAGGCATTTGATATCGTGCGGCAGCCAGTGATTGTTGATGATTCAGGGAATTACATTTCAAAATATCGAAATTTCCCCGGCGTGTATGCAAAACCTGTATACGATGGCATTGGGTATGAGGGTCTTCGTCGTCTCATTGATGAGGGGGATGAGGGGTATTTTCAGACGGTCATTTCATACATGGATGAGCAACTCCAGGAGCCATGTTCGTTTGTCGGGCGACTTGATGGAACTTTTTCTCTTACCAATCCACAATGGCCAGCAGGCGATGAAAAGATGCCTTATAACTTCATCTTTAAAATGAAGGGTGAGGATCGTTTTAATAGCGATCTTCCCTTTGAAGAATTTGCTGCACGTAATCAACGAGGAATGGCCGCTCATTTGCTGCGTCAATTTTTGTTGACCGAGCGAATGTAAATACTGATAATAATTTAAGAAAGCCAGCCGCACGCTGCGGCTGATTTTTTTAATTTTAGGTTGAATATTGACAAGAAGTGCTGCATGCGGTATAGTGGGCACCTCACCAGTTCTTTTCCTCACAGAGGGAATCAGGAGTTATACATGTTTGCCCACGTTTCTCAAAAAACTCGCGACATTGTTCGTGCGTTTGACCCCCAGTTCGTCCACTTATGCAATTGCGAGTTAAGCGATCAGCATGCTCGCGAGCAGGCACAGGAGCAACTTGATACTGCCTGCACGACGCTTGAGGGGCATGGTATCAGGATTTCTGACGTCTTTACCTTGGTTAAGCAGGTTGCCCCCGGATTTCAGTTCAAAGATGCTCGTCTCGTCTTCTATCAGAACGGACAGCATCGGCCGTGTGCTTCGCTCAAATATCTTCTCATGATGGTCGATCCTTACTTCATTCACACAGGAATGGAGTTGGCATAACCATTCATCATTGCTACTATGCTGCTGCCCGCACCCCGGGCAGCATTTTTTTATCCAAACAAAAGACCCCGTCGTGAAAAGCACGAGGGGGTCTTTGCGCGCACAATGATGGAGGCGTGACACTGACATCGTCAGGCAGCGTCCCCTGTTCGTACGAGATGCAGGGGCAGCTGGCTGAGTTGGTGGAGACGTGCGAGATACGCATTGAGGGTGCCAATCGCGTAGTAGCGCTGGCCACAGTGGCAGCGGTGGGTGACGGCGCCCACAATGGGTATACTCTGTAGCTCGTGTGTGCAGTGCACGCAGCAATACCGTGTCGTTCCGTTGGACGGAGGGTCTAGCCGCAAAGGCATGGCGTCCGATCGATCGATATCCAAACGATACTGGGGGGATTGCATGAACCTGCTCCTTTCAGGTGTAAGTTGAGTTGCCGCGCTCTTTTGGCGTGACGCGGCGTGAAGGTGCGAATACAAAAAACACTCCTCACCTTGTGAGAGTGCTACGAATACGAAACCTCAGATGGATGTGTTACCCGCTCTGTGATGGCAGAGCTTTCCCTGAGAAGGGAGGGCATGAACGCTGTAATGCTTCATACAGGCATACGCAGTATAGCATGGGTGTTTATTGTGGTGTGGATAGCCTGTGGGTTGTGCGTGGATACAAAAATATGAATAGGCGTAGTGCGCATGAAAATGTGGGGATAAGTGATTGGCGTATGGATGCTTGACAGCTCTGCGCTTGTCAGGCACGATGGATTATCTCTATACTACAGACATGAGTTTTGATATTACACAGTATGCCGTGCCGACACGTCCCGGATGTTATCTCTATAAAGATAGCAAAGGAGCGGTGATCTATGTCGGTAAGGCAAAAAACCTACGCAATCGCGTGAAATCATATTTTCACGCGGGCGTTGCTGATCCCAAGACCAAGCTTCTGGTTTCACGTATTCGTGATGTGGAATTTATTACGACGAATAATGAAGTGGAAGCGCTGTTGTTGGAACAGTCGCTCATTCATCGCTACTCACCGAAGTTTAATATTGATCTTAAAGGGAGTGTTCGTTATGCATATATTAAAATTACCGATGAAACATTTCCGCGCATTGTGACCTCACGCAAGGTTGATGAGAAGGGAACGTATTACGGCCCATATACCGATGGAACTGCTCGCCGGCAGATCATTGGTGCATTAGTAAAATTGTTTAAGATTCGCACTTGTGTGAAGTTGCCACGCAAAGCATGTCTGCAATATCATTTGGGAAATTGTCAGGCACCCTGCGAAAAGCTGGTGACTGCTGAAGAATATGCAGTGAACATTGCCAATGCCAAGCGACTTCTCAAAGGAGAGACGACGGAGATTGTGCGGGATGTTGAGGGACGCATGAAGGAGGCGTCACGTGCGCAACGATTTGAAACTGCTAAAATTTATCGTGATCAGCTGGAGGCGTTACGCTTTGTGCAGGACCGACAATTTATTGATCAGGCAAAGGCGCAAGATCAGGATGTGATCAACTGGAAAGAGTATCAGGGCAAACTCTTTATCCAGGTCTTTAATGTGCTCCGTGGCGTGATTACAAGTCGTCATCGGTTTATGATTGAGGCATATGATGGCGCACTAGAAGATTTTATCAACCACTACTACTCAATTCATTACATTCCTGAGGAAATTATTTTGCCGCGACATCTTGCTGACGAGGAGGTGATTATTGAGTATTTGCGCACCACGAAACAGCAGAAGTTTGCGCTGCACTATGCACCGAAGATGGTGCTCACGGTTCCTCGCCAAGGAGTTAAAAAAGAGTTGTTGCAACTAGTGGCTGATAATATTGATGTTGCTGTCGGGTATGATCCTGCGGTGCTTGAGTTGCAGAAAAAACTCCAGCTCCCGGTGCCGCCGGTGACGATTGATTTCTTTGATATTTCAAATTTAAAAGATCAGTATATTGTCGGTGCGGTGATTCAGTTGATGAACAATCGATTTCATAAAAACGGCTACCGTAAATTTAAGGTTCGTTCACAAGTAGCGCAGGATGACTTTGCGGCCATGAAAGAGGTGGTCGGTCGGCGGTATCGTCGCATGATGAACACGCAAGAGCCGTTGCCTGATCTCATTGTGATTGACGGTGGACGTGGGCAGGTCAATGCGGCGCTTGCTGCGCTTGCCGAATTGGAGCTTCAGATACCACTCTGTGGGTTGGCAAAAAAAGAAGAGGAGTTGTATCTCCCAGGGAAGCCCGTGCCATTGCGTTTGAATAAGCAATTACCCGGATTACGGATGCTCATCAAAGGACGTGATGAGGTGCATCGCTTTGTCTTGGCCTATAATAGGAAATTGCGAAAAGAGATCTTTGAATAAAAAACGCCCCCGTCATTCACGTTATCCCTTGTCGTGGGATTGCATGTGATAGACGGGGACGGCTAGTCGAGGCCAAAGAGTTCGCGAAAGGATGTGCTTTTGCGCAAAATCTTGAGTGCGTGAACCTCGAGTTGGCGAATTCGTTCACGCGAAAGGTTCATTTGCGTGCCGATGTCATCGAGGGTTCTTTCGTCAATGTAGCGAGCGATGACGATGTCAACTTCACGAGGAGGAAGGAGGCGATGCATCTGTGCAAGTGCCTTGGTGTAGACATCGGTTTGTTCGCGTTCGGTAAGCGGATCTTCCGCCTCGGGATCGTAGACATCCATTAAGGTGCCTGAATCCGGGTTGTTGTTGAGCGGAGCCTCAAGCGAGAGGATGGACTCCAGTCGTTCAAGTTCGTGTAGTTGCTCAACATCTTCCCCTGACATTTCCACGGCGTCATCATCGACGACATCATCATACAGGGCTTCGTGCTGCGTATCGCGAGCTGACCGAAGTTCTCGGAGCCTTGTCTGTAGATGAATCGGCAGGCGAATGAAATGTGCGGTATTCATGTTCTCGCGCATGATGCTTTGTTTCACCCACCAGGTTCCATAGGTCGAAAACTTGTTGCCCGTGGTGGGGTCAAATCGCCAGATTGCCTTGCGCAACCCGAGATACCCCCACTGGACACGGTCTTCCATCAGCTGGCCGCGCGCCGTACCTTTGGCAACGCTTACCACGAGACGAATGTTGTGGCGTTCGAATCGTTTGATTTCTTCCAGCGTCTGCTCGTAGAGCTGGATGATGTGGTTGACCTCGTCGATGGTAATGCCGTCGAACAGATCGATGCCACGAGCATGTGCCGTGCGCATATCGACTAGTTCCCGAATGAGTCCCGCCTCAAGCATCAATGGCCAGTTGAACTGGATGGGCGCAATTGCCGCATCCAGTTCGATCTCATGCAAAGACCCTTCATGAAACGCTGTTAGCGTCTTGAGGATGTCTGTGATGAGTTTCTTACCACCGTCTGCTGACATTTTTGTTGCGAGCAGGCGTTGATATGCACTGGCCTGCAAATCGCATTGATCGCAGACTGCCCGTACAAATGTCTGGAAGTACCTCGTTTTGGCGAGTGCCAAGACGAGCTCCGTTTTGTGGTGTACAATGACGTACGCCAGCAATTCTTCCTGATCTTTGGTAAGGAGCGGATACTTGCCCATGTCGCGCATAAACAGCGCCATGGCGGTTGGTGTAGGTAACGCCTGATCCAGTGTCATAGGTCACCCCCCTTGGAACATGGTCTTTTTGTAGTATACGAAGTAATGACAGAAAGTCAAACAGGTTCCTTGACTTTCTTTGCTGATATCGTAAACTTTGAGTAAGGAGGCACCTATGGACGCATTGTATAAACTTGATTTGCTCGTGCAGTGTCTAGGGTTGCATCTGGCTGAAATTCTGGATGTTGATCCTGTGACGTTACAGGAACAGCACTATCAGCTGTTTGAACAAGAGATGAAGAAGCTCCTTAGAGAGCAGCTAACGGAAGAAGAGATTGAACGGTACTTTGCCCTCATCGGCGATCCCGTATTTCGCAAGGTTGCCCTCATTGGATGGCAGCAGCAGGATGCTATCACTGCCATCGCGAAGCGTATCGTCGCACACCGACTTGCGCTCGTGCAATAACAAAGCCCCAGCCATACGCAGAGCGCGTGATGTGCTGGGGCTTTTTGAGTCATTGAATTGACGAGGTGTCTTTGAAAATGGCAAGTCCTTTGCCGGCATGTTCGTTGAGCCACTCAATCACATCAGTCATTGCCTGAGCATTGTTACGCAGAATATATGCACCATGATCATCGCCGGGATATATTTCTAATCTTGTTAACCCATCGGCAGTAACGGGAGATTCTTCATACAGTGTTCGCGTCTCTTCGACGTAGCGATCACCTTCTGAATTAATGTAGAGCACGGGCATGGCAATGTTACTCATATTTGAAGTGCGTGCATCAATACCATGATAGTTAAACCCTGGCGAGAGTGCCACGACTGACTCGAGCGTATTCATCTCTTGGTAGCGCAGTGCCGTGTTGGCGCCAATTGAGGCCCCGACGATTTGTGTACTCATCTGTTCGTTAACGCCGCGCAGGTACTCATCGGCAGCCCAGGCATCATTAAACATATTCGAAAAATCTTGATCCGTCATTGTATCGAGATTGCCGTCTGAATCGCCATGTCCGCGGAGATCCACATTGAGGACGTGATAGCCCAGTGTGTTGAGGGATTTCACAAAGGCATCGAAGGTGTGTCGGTCTTTGGTATATTGATGCAGGCAGATGACGGCGTGCGACACCGTGCCAGCATAGTAGTCGGCGGCAAGCGTGAGGCCATCTTTGGTTCGCAAGGTAATTGTTTGCATACTTACCAGATTATCTGTAATTGAGGCGGTTGGGTGATCAGTTCAAAGGGGATGGTGGTGCGCGTCCCTATATCTTTGTTCAGTTGCGTCTGCGCAAGGGGAAATGCAATTGTGTTGTTGACATGGAGAGAGAGGGTGATGAGCGGAGTGTCGGTGCGAAGGTTTTGAGCTTGGGCGATTGCGGCAAGTGCCGGCCATTCATTCGTATCAACAGTAACGAACGCCTCTCCGGGGAGCGTTGTGGTGCCAGTAAAAAATACGGTGAGCTCGTCAGTCATTGGATCGCTGAAGCGGGCAAAGGGAATAGATATTTCATTGACGAACAGCGAAGCTTCATAGACGTATCCTTGTGGAAGCACAGGCAGTTCAAGCAATGAAGATTCTGTTGCGAGGTCGGCAAACCAAATTCCGGCGTATTCAGAAGGCGCATTCAGACCATCAGGAAGGCCGAGCTGTGCTCCAACGTGAAGATCAGTCAGGTTGACCAAAGGACGGAGTCCTCCTTGCAACGTCCCTTGTAGTAATGGCGTACTCATCTCTTCAGTAGCAATCGAGAGCGTGAGTGGCTCCTGAGGATGTGGTGCCTGAGCTACCGAAGCGAGCAGTGTCGCTCCTTCGGTTCCCATCGTAAAGCTGAGGAGTTCGTCGCCCCGCTCATCGGTCAGGAGATACACAGCTCCTTGAGGTGTTGCCGGAAGGTTCACCGGTGTGAGGAGTGGATCGCGAACGGTACTATCAGTCTCAGGAGTGGCGGGCGTCGCTTGTGGTGCTTTCTCCTGGCGCTGATAATATACGCCAAGCCCCATGAGCCCGATAAGCCCGACAACAAAGAGTATATAGGTTGTTTTTGAAAATTCCATAGGTGTGCTTATTATAGCATAGTGCTCTCAGCTTGCTATGGCAAGGAGGTTGTAAAAAGGAGTGCAGCAATTTCGCCGAGCTGCTGGGTAAACATGAGCACGCCAAAGGCAATAATGATGCAGCCGGCAATGAGGTGTAGCTGATGCGTAGAGCGCAGGAGACGCTGCACAGTTGGCGTTGCGTCGATACAGAAGGCGAGGATGAGTAAGGGAAGCATGATACCCAGTGCATAGGTGCCCAAGAGCAAGGTTCCTTGAACGGCACCTGTTGCGGCAACGGTGAGAATGGCGGCAAGTAGTGGGGTAATGCACGGTGTCCAGCTAATGCCAAAGCCGACCCCCATCATACAGGAGGCGAGGTATGACGGCGTTTGCGGAAAGCGCCATCGAGGCGAAGCGGTAAAGGGGTTGCGAAGTATCCCAATCGTCATTAAGCCAAAGAGTACGAGGATTACTCCGGCAAGGCGTGAAAGTAATGGCGCATTGTTGGTAATGAGTGCGCCCAGTGCGGAAGCCGTCGCACCGAGCAACATAAAGACTGCGGTAAATCCCAGCGCGAAGCAGAAGGTGTGCAATACAACGCGCGTACGCGATGTATGAGCAGCACCAAGCGTTACGCCGGCGAGTTGCGCGAGCCAGGCGGGTACGAGAATGACAATGCAGGGCGCAAAAAACGAGGCCATTCCCGCGATGAATGCAACGGTCAATGAGAGATCAGTAGACATTATGAACGTGTGATAATAAGAAAAGAAGTACTCAGTTAGAGTACTTCTTCGTCCTCGTTTTCGTCAAATGCAACCTCCTTGAGTTCTTCAAGGTCTTCGCCTTCGACAACGCGTTCGAGCTCTTGCGCCATTGCTTCCTCGAGGGCTCGTTCTTCTGCCTCGAGTTCTGGTTCGCAGCAGAGTGAGGCAAATTCACCGGAGTCGCATTCACAGACTTTTTTCATATAGGCTTCGTCACAAATTGGACAGTAGCCGGGAATCGAGTTTTCAAACTCACAACTTGGACAGATAAACTTCTTTTCTTGAGACATATGCATGGATATATGAGTAATCAAGATTATTCGCTGTCACTTAACTCTTTGGGAACCTGAGAAGGGGCTGCAATGAATGACATGTCGTCTTGCAATGGCTTGCCCTCAGGGTCAATTTCGGCAACTCCATAATCGCCGCGCGTACGCATACCGGCAAGTTCGGATTCTAAGGTATCGATGTGTTTTTGGGCCTTCAACTGATAGCGCTGAGAATACGGAACATTCTCAAGCAACCCTGCTTCTTCCACGACTTCTTTGTTTTTGAGCGACGCCACAATGGATGACTGCTCTTGCAGATAATCAGGATTATCGGAACGGGCAATATCGTGGCCGTCTTGTTGTTCAAGCTCTCGATCAATACTCATACAATAGATTATGATTCACCTCGCCATTGTAGGTAATCTTGCAGACAAATGCAAGAGGGCACTGTGTCTCATGTCAAATGCGACATAGAAAATTAACGCAAAGATACTCCGTCATTCTGAGCGCTTTGCGCGAGGAAACTTCGGAGTATCTTTAATATACGCCCAAAGCCGAAGTTCCCTCGGCCATAGGCCTCAGGATGACGGCTTTGGATTTTTGGCAATAGCTTTATGTCGCATTTTTATTTAGAATATTGCAGAGGGACGCAAAACCCCTCCTTCAGATGAAGGAGGGGCAGCAATTAGGCGTTGAGTGTTTTTTCACCGGCGTGCCAGTCCATAGGGCAGAGGCCACCTGACTGGAGTGCGTCGATAACGCGAATGGTTTCATCGACAGATCTTCCCACGTTGAGGTCATGCACGACCATGTAGCGCAAGATCCCTTCTGGGTCAATGATGAAGGTGCCGCGAAGTGCGATACCCTCTTCTTCAATGAGGACGCCGTAATCTTGAGCAATGTCCTTGGTAATATCAGAGAGCAAAGGGAAGTTAATCTTCCCGAGGTCACCCTCGACCCATGCTTTGTGAGCATGCACTGAGTCAATTGAGCAGCCGATGACCTGAACATTCCGCTTTTTAAACTCTTCTTGATACTCTGAATACCCCTTGATTTCAGTCGGGCAGACAAAAGTGAAATCAAGTGGGTAAAAAAAGAGCAATGTCCACTTTCCTTTATAATCATCGAGCGAGAGCTTGGTGATAGCACCATCAGCGAACGCCTCCCCTGAAAATGTCGGTGCAATCTGCCCTACCTGAGCACATGCGTAGTCGAATGCAATGTCAAAATCTTCGTCCATAGGTGTGTTTGTTATGAATTATCTGTCTGTGCCCCATGGTAACACAGCTTGCAGGGCAGTTCAAGGAATGATAGTCTGAGGAGAACTATGCAACGTCTCAATCGACAATTCTACCATCAACCAGCGCTGGAGCTTGCTCCTGCACTTTTGGGTAAACTGTTGATAGTTGCGACTGCTGACGGTGTGCGCGCTGGCCGTATCATCGAGACCGAGGCGTACGGTGGAGCAGAGGATAAGGGATCGCATACCTACCTTGCACCTGATGTGCGAAGTGCATTGTATATCCAGCAGCAGCTTGAAAAGTTCACCTCATTGATGCCCGTCGAACAACGGGAGGGATTCGTGCGTTCTTTTTCCCAGCAGCCAGCGAAAGTAACTGATCGCACTTTGCCGATGTTTTTTGATGGCGGTCATGTCTATACCTATCTCTGCTATGGCATGCATACCTTGCTCAATGTCGTAGCCGGTCAGCCGGGTCAGGGTGAGGCAGTTTTGATTCGCGCCGTGGAGATTGACGGTGTTCCTCTGCGTATGACGAATGGGCCAGGCAAGGTGTGCGCGCGATTGGGAATTACGATGGCGCATAACAAACTTGACGTGGTCACCTCAGACTCACTCTGGATCGCTGATGATGGCTGCGTACCCTCAGTAATGCAAACAGCCCCTCGTGTCGGGATTGCGTATGCCCAGGAAGACGCGCTCAAGCCATGGCGCTTTATGATGCAGCAATAAAAAATCTCACGCCACATTCGATGCGTGAGGTTATTCGATTATTCTTCGAGCTGAGCTCGATAGTTCACCGAGCTCAGCTCGGTTACTTATTTGAGAAGTAGAAAAGCTGCTCCAGTTCGTCAACTTTTTCTAGCGCTTCATTGCGCATTTTGCGGTGCTCGAAGTCAATCGGGAAGTTTGAGGTGCGATATGCTTGCTCTGCCTGTTCGAAATCGCGCGTCTCAATGAGGTAGTAGATTGTTTGTGTGTCTTCATCAAGGAAACAAGCTTCGACAAACTTACCCTCGTGCTTGAGAGTCTCGAGTACCTCAGGCTCTCGGCGCTTGAGTTCTTCGACCCATTCCATCCACGAGCGTTGTCCGCCTTCCTGAAACTTAAATTTGATGAGTTTGATGTCTGTCATACATCCATACTAGCACCACGCCCTAAATCTTTCAAGGGTCTTTTTTGTGAAGAGGGTTTTTTACGGACGTTTGACAAAAATCGAGGGAGCGCGTAGTATCCAATGACGTCCTTTTTTTTACAACCCCGAGCAACTCAAGGAGACGACGCTCATGCCTACACTCGAAAACCAACGCTCAATTCCCGATCAGCAGTTTCTGACGCGCATGCTGGAAACAGCATTTGAAAAACTTCGCATGCTGCGTGGTGGCGAACGTGTCGTTCATGAGGGCGGCGCCTTTGGCGATGCACTCAACGATAGTGAGATCGCTGCCGACGTGTACCTCGGCGACGTGCTGACGGAGATGATTCACTGTGAATCATCTTTTGCCAGCATTACCGTCGAAGGACGCGAACGTCTTGAAGGAGCAGCCGGTGGAAGCTGTCATTGGTTTATCGACCCGCTCGACGGCTCGTTGAATTACAAGACGCGTGGCGCGAGCATGGGCTTGCCCTACTCGGCGGTTGTTACCGTTGCCCAAGAAGGGCTTGCCTATCTTCCTCTGCAACCGGGTGAACTCAGCTTTCATTCGATTGTCAGTGCCGGTGTCGTTGATCTTCGCAATGGCGATGCATGGACGCACCTTAAAACGTACCAAGTTGTTGATGGTGACGAGGCATACTTCCTTACCGGGACCTTACTGAACGGATCTCCGGTGCAGACGATGCAGGAAACGACGCTTGATCTGGGTCGTATGATCGTGATCGGCGAGATGTACTATCCCGAAAGTCGCGAGCGCCTCATGCGCGCTTTCAGTGATGCCAAGGGATGGCTGCGAAACCCGGGTTCGGCGGGCTATGAGATGGCGCTTGTCGCCTCCGGCCAGGCCGCCGCATACATCTGCGATCGCCAAAAGCAACACGAGCTGGGAGCAGCGTACCTGCTGGTGCGTGGTGCCGGCGGTGTTGCGGTCGACTTCGAGGGCAAGGATCTGGGAGATCGGATCTTTGACTTCAAGACGCAGACGCCCGTGGTCTTGGCGGCCAATCAGCAGATTGCCGAGCAGGTCCTCGAGCGGCTCAACCGTTAAGGTACGTATCACGGTACAACACAACAGGCGCCCTCTCATGGAGTGGCGCCTGTTTTTTATTGCCTTGTTCGCGAGCGACGTGATTTAGTTCAGCTAATACAGCTTGTAGAACATTATGGCGCGCCAAAATAAAAGAGCTCTGTAAGATCCCCGACTTTTTCCAGGCTCTCGTTTCGTTTCTGTCGGTGTTCCTGATCAATGAGAAGTTTTGAACTTCGGTATACTTCACGTGCTTTTTCAAGGTCAGCAACTTCTATGAAATAGAAGAGCGTGTGTGTTGCGTCATCAATAAAGCACGCTTCACAGCGAACTCCCTCATTTCGTAAAGTCTCAAGGACTTCTTGTGAGCGTTGCTTCAGTTCTTCACCCCACGCCCGCCAGGTCTCTTCGCCTGTTGGGGTGAACGTGTATTTTGCAAGTCGAACTTCCATGATATTAGCCTATTTTCTCTAGTGCTTCCAAGATCTCCTCGTTTTCCGGCATGCCGCGTTTCACATAGGCCAGCTTGCCGTTTTTGTCGATGATGATGACGCTGCGTTTGATCGACTCGTTACCAAACATATATTTGATGGCGCCATATTTTTTGGACACCTTACGGTCTTTGTCAATCAAGAGCGGCATGGTGAGTCCATACTTTTCAATAAAAGCGTTATGCGAGTCGGCATCGGCATGATTGACGCCAAAGGCAACGAGATCTTTGAAACTTTTGAATTTGGCTTTGTCGTCGCGAATTGCGCAGAGCTGTTTGACACAGCCGGGCGTATCGTCACCGGGATAGAAAAAGAGTAGCACATTCTTTTTTCCTTTGAAGTCAGCGAGCTTGAAGCTATTCCCTTGCGAGTCTTTGAGCGTAAATGCCGGTGCAGTCGTGCCAACGGCGTATGTGGAAGTTGCCATACGAGTGAAGATTAGATATTGATATACGCAGCATAGCACAGTTGCCGTCTTGACGAAAATTATGATGGTGGTATAGTGAGAATCCGATTCAAAGGAGTGTGGCGTGTACGATACTTCGTAAACTCCGCAACAGCATTGTTCATTTTTACCCCCCAAACAACACCAAGGAGTATGTTGGTATGGAAATAAGAGGACTCGGCGAGGTATACGGACTGGAGAAAGGCACCCGCATCTGGGTGGAAGGCAAAAACGGCGCTAAGCCCATGAGGGTCAAGCAGATCGACGAAAAGCGCCTGCGGCGTATCGTCGTCAATCTGCTCAAAGGAGAGCCCGTTATTACCAGTCAGCGCAACGATAATTCACAGCTTCGCCGCCTCTTGAGGCGCAAGAACAAGCATCTGCTGCAACAGCAGCAGCAAAGCGCGAACTAGGGTTCGCATCGACATCAATAGCAAAGGAGGCGCCCCCGCGCCTCCTTTTTTCATTTACCATTCAATTCCTTCGCGTGCCGGCACACCGTCGTACATATAATGTTTGTGCAGCTTCATCTCGGTGATGAGGTCGGCGCGTTCCTTCAGTTCATCAGGAAGTCCTTGGCCGGTACAGATAATCTCCAGCTTCTCGGGCTTTTCAGTGTTTAGATAGTTCATCAACTCAGCAAGCGGCAACATTTCGAGGCGAATCGCATTTAAGACTTCATCGAGCACAATGAGGTCATACTGCTCGTCAATTTCTCGGAGGGTATGCATGGCATCTGTCGCCATCTGGCGATCTTCATCGGTGATGGAGAAATCAAAGGTACCGTTGGAGCGTCGTCGATTACGCCCAAACGCATAGTAGGTGAGGCCGCATGATTCGAGGACACGACGTTCATTGTAGTCATCGCCCCCTTTGTCAAAGTAGATGAAGGCGATATTTTTTCCGTTACCATGCGCGCGGATCGCTTGTCCGAGTGCTGCGGTTGTCTTACCCTTGCCTTCACCAAAGTATATCTGAACGAGGCCGAAGTCAGTTTTTTCACGAGTCATATGCATGAGTTACGCTGACAAGAAAACCTCTGCGCGCAGAGGTTTTCTTGAAGCATAGGCGTAATTAGATTGAACAGGCGCTTGCTTTGCATTCCCAAGCGTGAGATTTCCTTAAATCGAGCAGGCGCTCGCTCCGCACGCAACACAGGTATAACATCCTTCAGCGATGTGCACTGACTCTCCGCAGTCAGGGCACTTACCGCTCATGATGACTTCTTTTTTGCTCATCGCGTGAGGGCCGGCGCTTTCTGATCCTAAGGTTGGTACTTGGATGCCACCGGTGGTGCTCACCTCATCAGACTTGCCAGCATTGGGATCCTTTGGCAGTGATTCGTTTTTCTTTTTGTCCTTGTTGAGGTTGAGGATCTGCTCTTGGCGTGAACCATCGCGATAGACGGTACATCCCTTACAACCGAGCTGCCACGCAAGAATGTATCCCTGCAAGACATCTTCTTTGGTTGCTGAGTAGCGGAAGTTGATCGTCTTTGAGATAGCATTGTCACAGTGCTTTTGGAAAGCCGCTTGCATCCGCGTGTGATGTTCTGCCTCGATATCCATTGAGGTGACATAGACGCGTTTGATGTCTTCTGGAATTTCATCGATGTTTTGCAAGGTTCCTTCTTCGATGATGCGCTCCATGACGTCGTCTCGGTAGACGCCTGCGCGCTCAAGGGCTGATCTCAAATGCTTATTGACATAGGTGAGTTGTACATCGCCACCCAAGACGTTGGTGTAGTGGTATGCGAGTGCAAAGTACGGTTCGACACCACCTGATACGTCGTACATCATAGAGATAGTACCGGTTGGTGCGATGTTGGTGAGGGCAGCGTTACGCATCTTAATGCCTTTTTGCGCCCAGATTGACTTATCGTAATTTTGGAAGACACCTTTTTCTTCCGCGAGCTCTTGCGACATCTTGTGGGCAGCCGCATTAATGAAGCCCATGACTTTTTCTGCAGTTGCAAACCCTTGGTCGGTGTTATAGCCGACATTGAGTTTGTAGAGCATGTCGGCAAAGCCCATGATGCCCAAGCCGATGCGGCGATTTTCCTTTGAGACTTTGTTGACCTTCTCTGCTGAGTACTGCGTCATGTCAATGACGTTGTCGAGCATGCGTACGGCGTTGCGCGTGACGTGCTCAAGACGCTCCCACAAAATCTGGCCGTTGTCTGCAAACTTTTCAAGGTTAATTGATCCCAGGTTACAGACATCGCCGTCGTGGAGGAACTGTTCACCACACGGGTTGCAGGCTTCGATGCGTCCAAGTCCCGGTAATGGGTTAGTTTCATTTACCTTATCAAGGAAGACGCAGCCCGGTTCACCATTTGACCATGCAGCTGCGATAATTTCCTGGAAGAGTTCTTTTGCCGTCATGGTCTCTTCTTTGACATCAACAATGGTGTCGTTTTCGTCACGGTAGATGCGACGTGGGTTATAGTCTTTGCCCTTGAAGCGGCACTTCCATGGTGTTTGGTCGTTTTTGTAGACTCCCTCCATGAAGCGGTTGGTGAGACCAACTGAGATGTTGAAGTTTTTGATATCACCTTCCTTCGCCTTTGAGTGCACGAATTCGAGAATGTCAGGATGCTCGACGCTCATGACGGCCATGTTTGCGCCGTGGCGGTTTTGCTGCTTAATAACACCAAACGCCTTGTTGTACACCTTGAGGAATGAGACCGGTCCTGAGGCAACGCCGCGTGATTTGCGGGTGGTCTCGCCGGCAGGGCGCATCATGTGCAAGGGGAAGCCCAGGCCTGAACCCTGTTGCTGGAGCAACGCAGCGTCTTTGAGTGTCCCAAAAATGCTTTCCATCGAGTCTTCGATGTTCAAGACGATACAGTTTGCAACGACAGGTAATTCGGTACCTGCATTGGTCATTGTTCGGCCGGCAGGGGTGAACTCAAAGCTCGTCATGACATCATAAAACGTCTTGTGGTATTCATCGACCTGAGTGTCACTCTTGCCGTACTGCTTTTCGATACCCGCAAGTGATTCGGCGACGCGATCAAGCATCTGTTCGGGTGTTTCGATGACCTGCCCCTCTGCATCTTTTTGTAGATAGCGGCGCGCGAGCACCTTGAGTGCGTTTTCTGAATACGGGAGGCTGGTGGTGAGTCCATCCAAAATCTCCTGAACACGCGTGCGCTTGTCATGTTGCTTGGCGCGGTACAGGATGAAGTTCTTCGCGACTTGTGGAAGGTCGTTATGGATTAGGATAATTTCAACAATATCCTGCACATCTTCAACTGAAGGAATACCCTTGCCTTCAAACTTGTTGTTGAGTACATTGACTACCTGTTCAGACAGGTTTTCGATCAAATTAAAATTATCATTACCGACGGACTGAAACGCCTTTGTGACAGCGCTCTTAATCTTACTTGCGTCAAAATCGACGATGTCGCCGTTGCGCTTCTTGATCCGAGTCACCAGAGCCATATGCATGGGAGTTAGATGAGTTATGATGTTTGGATTGGGATTGGAGATAAGCTTTTGCAGTGCAGAAACTGACATCCAACCCCTATCCAGATACCCCGGTTGAGGGGTAAAAAAATTATAGCTACCGCTGATGGGCCTCGCTATAATCTTTTGACTCCCTCATTATCGTTCATGGGTTGTGGGAATGCAAATTTTTCTTTCCACAAAGAACGTAACACTTTCTTCTGTTTGTAAAGGCGTGTCAGGGGTTGCATATCAGAGGTGATTTTGTTCTCACCAAAAAGCTCAAAAACTACATGCGCGTGTTACCAATTCCATTGACCCGCTAGGTTGGGTGGTCGTGGAGTGAGGAGAGCGGTCACGGAGAGGTTGCTGTGGATAGAAAAAATCCCCGACCACGACAAGGTGGTTCGGGGAGTGAAGGGCAGTTGCAATTTACACAGCAATGGGTGCTGTGAGTGCTGCCTGCTGAAGTTCATTGAGCGGAATACGGTAGTTTCCGTCAAAGCAGGCATGGCAGTAGTCGCGACAGTGACCTCCTTGAAGCTCTTTGAAGGAGTTCAGCGGAAGGTAGCCTAGGTAATCAGCACCAATGCGTTGCTGGATGGTCTCGTGAGACCATTTTGCAGCCGCAAGTTCGCTGCGTGTTGGTGTGTCGATGCCGTAAAAACAGGGATTCGTGATGGGTGGTGTCCCCAACAGGACGGCGACCTTGATCCACTCATGCAGATCGGGAAGATTATCCCGCAGGTTATCACGCAAACGCTCGATGTAGGCCTGCATGGTGTTGGAGCGGACGAGTGAGTCATCCACCAAGATGAGCCAGCAGTACTGCTCGTTTTGGCAGATGAAGCGAATACGGTCATTGAGCGCCAAGGTGAGGTTAACAAACTTGATCTTGAGCTTGGCGCGTCGGTCGAGCTGGTTGGAGAGGATGAATGTCCTTCCTGCGGAAGCATCTTTGGGGTAGGCGTTGAAATAAAACGACCTTCCTGGATGATCCTGCGAGTGGATAAACTGAACGCCTTGGGCGTAGTACTCACCACTCTCCATGGTTGGGATGATAATGCCTGGTCCAAGGTGGGAGGCATGAGATTGGTACAGGACTCGTCCCCCACGATCGCGATAATAGCCAACGGTCTCAAAGCCACCTTCGCGATTACCCTCGCTGGTGAGCGCCGATTTGGGATCCATCAGGTAGGGCTTTTCAAATGCGCATTTTTGCGGTAGAGCCTCGAGTGATGAGGTGAACCGCGTGATGCCATGTGCCGTTACCATAACGATTTCGCCGCCCTCAACATCGGTACAGTAGCGTGCCTGATACTTGTGCCAGGCGGCCGATTCAGACGCGATGATGTAGTGTTCGTCCGTTTCCGCGACTTTGAGCGGCCGGTTGAGGTGGATGTCCCGGAAGGCAAAGAGATCGCCATGCACCATCAGGATGCAGGAAAACGTTCCCTTGAGCATATGCATCGTCGTGACAATCGCATTGATGACGGCGCGCGCTGTTTCCGTCTTGGCATGAGCAGCATGAGTTGCCTGCACGGGGTGCTCAAGAAAATACCGAATGAGCAAGACGATGAGCTCTGAGTCAGTCTCAGATGCATAGCGATAGCGCCGTTCGTCCAAAAAGGTGCGAATCTCATCTGCGTTGGTCAGGTTCCCGTTGTGTGCCAGTACGATGCGTCCTTCGGGCGCCGTGTCGGTGTAAAACGGTTGTGCGTTACGCGTCGAGAAGTTGCTATCCGTGTCGATGGCATAGCTTTGTCCCGTGACTTCGCTATCGGTGGTACCGCTTCCTTGGGTTGAGTAGCGGGTTTGCCCGATACCAGCAACGGAGGGAGTGGCATCGACAAATGAGAGCGGAATCGCTTCATCGGGTGTTCCTGGACGTTTGCGCACGACGAGCGTATCGCCGGTGTGCAGTGCGAGTCCGCAGGACTCACGGCCGCGATTGGCGACGCCGGCAAGTAGCCCGCGTGCACAGCGGCTCGTGATGATGGTTGGCGTGGGGTCTTTGTGTCGAATGCCAATAATACCGCACATGAGTTGAGTCTCCTGAAAATTGTGAAATAACGCATGGTGCATCGGGATAGTAGCAGAGAATGGGGGGAGGGGCAAGGTTAAAGGTAAAGATGAGAAGATAAAAGGTAAAAGGAGAAAAAGGGGGAAGGAGAAAAGGATAGAAAGTCAAAAAGAAAAAAGGTGTCTGACCTTTTATTTTTATACCTTTTTCTTTTTTTGACGCTATTCCCTACAGCCCTAACTCCTCAACAATCCCTCCTACTTCTTTGCGAAGCGTTGCAATATCCTTGTCATTATGAATGGTGAATCGTGCGCGTGAGCCAATATCGGTGATAAAGGTTTCATTTTTCATCGATTCTTGTTGTTGAAACCGCTCAAAGGTGGTGTCGGTTTCGCCAACTTTTTCACCGCGTTGGGTGATGCGTTCATAGCGCGTGCGCTGATCGGCGGTGATGTACATAACAATGCCACCCATGCCCGTAATGAGGCGCTCATCAGCAGGCCAGCGCATGCCGTCCACAAAGACGATATTAGCGTCAGCGGCGAGAATACGTGTTTCCATGGCGTGAGCAAAAGTGCCTTCACCGTAGGTTTCGTCGATGACAATGGCAAGCTTTTGTAAATTATCACGTGTTTTTGGTAGCGCAAGTGTCTCAAGGACATCTGCCAAAATGCTGGAGAATTTGAGCGTCACGATTCGTTTGTTGGGCAAGGCTTCTTGAAAAAGTTGCACAACGGTACCCTTACCGCCGCCGATTTCGCCGACAAGGCCAATGATTGTTTTGGTGGATATCATAGTGATTATTCAAGAGGAGTTCCGTTCACCAGGAAGGCAACATCGGCGACGGTCTCAAATTGTTTGAGTGTGGTTATGATTTGTATCTGACGCGCCATACGTCCGCAGTTTTTTTCGCCATTGAGGGTGAGAAATGAGCTCAGATCAACGCGCGCTATGCCGTCTCTGATCTGTAGCTGGTTGAGTGTGGTGCCTGGGATGATCGCTGATCGATAGTCGCGGGGGACGCTTTTATTGAGGAGCGCCACAATGCTGGTGATTTCTTGAAACGATACGCGATCATCAAGGTCGTCAAAGGTAAAGGCAAGCAAGGGGCCACTGCATGAGGTATCGTTTTTTGCATAGTAGTAGACGGCAATTGGCTCGCTGCGACGAGCGACCGTTGTTGGCGTGACGACTTCATCTTCTTGCAGCTCGTACCCTTCAGGGACGTAGCCATCGGGAAGTCGTTGTTGCTTGGGGGTGGCAAGATAGTAACCGATACCTGCTACCAAGAGTATTATAATGATGTAAGAGATATATTTCATACGAAGAGCAGTATAACACTTTACCTCGCTCTATGGTATACTAAGCACAATGAAACGTATTGTTATGGTGAGTTTCGCGGCGGTGTTGGTCGCGTGGCAACTTGTTGCCGCGAGTGGCTTGCGCCAGCTTCAAGACGAGGTGACGCGGCACGCGCCACTTGCTTTTGCTGATCACACCATCAGCTTTATTACGTCACAAGGCTTGCGTGATGTGGGAGATCAGCTCACGATCACCTTTCCTGCAGGATTTGACCTTACCGCACTGACTGCAAGTGATGTTTCGTTAACCTATGGTGTCACGGGTACCGAGACAGCTGCAACGATCGCTGCAGCGCCTTCGCTGACCGCGTGGGGTGTAGGTGTGTCGGGGCAAGATTTGATTTTTGAGCACCCGACAGACGGAGCGGTTGGTGATATCGCCCCCAATGATACTGTCGTCATTCGTATTGGTGCTCAGGTAGGCGTCAATCAGATTCAAAACCCACCGGATAACGGGAGCGCCATTATTCGCCTGACGACAAGTGAAGGTGAGTCCGGGGCGCTTGCCGTGCCTATTGCTCCCGATCAAATCGGTGTTGAAGCGACGCGGGAAGGTGCGGTGACGGTGACGATTCAGTGGGCGGTGCCGCAATTTCGTATCGGAACACCCGGAACTAATGATGATCTGACGTTTTTTATTCGCGTCATGACAGCGGATGATAGTGATGATGTCGTGCTTTTTGAACAATCGACATTAGTGACAACAGCGGTTGACGGCACTTACAGTACACCGATCCCCCTCACAGGGTTACTGCCGGGCGTGTATGATGTCGGTATCAAAGGTGCGGCGCATATCACCAAAAAACTTGATAATGTAACGCTGTATGATGGCAACAATGTCTTGAACTTCACGCAGCCTGATAATAGTGTGACGAAAGGAAGCGAAGTTTTGATTGCGGGAGATATTAATGGAGACGGGACCTCGTCATCAACGCTTGGGGATGATCAGATTAATGCAACGGATATCTCTGTCCTGATCGGGTTTGTGGATGAGTTTGATCTCACGGGCAATACTCTTCGTGCAAATGTCAATCAGGACACGGTGGTGAATGCGATTGATGCAAGTATTTTGATTCGTAATTTAAATCTTGTTGGCGATCAATAGAAAACAGTATGCGACAACGGTATAAGAATACATATAGCGTAGGAATACTTGTCATACTCGCAAGCCTCTTTCTCTTTGGGGTGATTTTTGCTGCAGCGCCTGCCGGTGATGATTGGTTTCAACTGCTCGTCTCGCCTTCGACCGGCGCTGATAATACCGGTGATGGCGGTACGGGAAATCCTGCTGATTATAACTATTACTATGTCGGTCAGTCGGCTTTGCAACAGATACAGATTAGTTCGGGCGGGGCCGAGGCTGCAAATATCTGGGTTGACTTTGATCCAACGACAGTCACCTTGAGTAATTTGACGACAGGAACTTTCTTCCCCTCATGGTCGGGTCAGACGATTGGCGCAACACGGCTCCAGTCAACGGGATTTGATCTTTCGGTGCTACGGAGCGGAACGGGGAGTTTCGGAACATTTGATGTCACGTTTCTTAAGCCAACTGCTGCGGCATATGGAACTGCTTCGCCATCGGGTTTTGATATTAATATTGGGGTTGTTGGAGAAACAACTGAGTCAAACATCGCCCTTGCCGGTGCTGATATTTTAGATGACGCAGAAGACTTTTCTTTTCACGTCTGGGCGGATACGGTGAAGCCATACGCGGAAAACTTCTCGCCCCTGAGTGGAGCGACATCAGTTGCCGTTAATAGCCCCCTTACCTTTGATTTACGCGACACACTCAACGGTGAAGGTGATGCGACGGGTGTGGGAACGGGAGTGAATACTGCGACACCAGCGGGCGTCATTATGCTTGATGATGGAAGTGGTGCCGTTGATCTCACCCCCTATGACAGTTATAGCTGCTCGGGTATTTGGGGGACGAATCTGTGCGAGGTGACGGTTGCTGCTCCAGGTGTCTCGGGAATTACCGGGGATACTCGTCGTTTCGAGTACAACACAACCTACACCCTCACGGTCAGTGGGTTTACGGATAACGCCGCGTCGTCACAAGACCAGCTTGGTGATGCTAATGGTCCTAACACGATGGATACCAAGGTGATTACGTTTACGACGGAAGGAGATACGGTAGCACCACAGGTTGTCGCTGAAATTCCGACACGAGCATCATTGACCGCAACTGCAGATACCAATATTACGATCGATGTTCATGATCGCGCGACGTATCCGAATGGTCCTTCGGGAAGCGGTGTGAATCCCGCAACCTGTTCATTTAATGTCTCCTCAACAAGTGTTTCGCCGGCTACTTATCAGCAGGGTGATGCGGGCGTGGCTGTGACGGCGATTAATTACGGTTATCGTTTTACGATTGATCCCGCAAGCAATTTTGCGGAAGGTGAGTTGGTGTCGGTAAGCGCGTATGATTGTGCCGATACAGAAGGGAACGTCATGACAACGGATAACTGGACTTTTACCGTTGGCGACACACAAGCACCGTATGTTGATACAATCGTACCGACCCCCGACACGAGTATTGCCTTAGACGGAACGATTAGTTTTCATATTAAAGATGATGGCAGTGGTGTCGACCTTTCAAATCTCGTGGTGTATGTGAATGGTGTTTACTATACGCTGGGAGGTGGCCCTGTCTCAGTGACGACGACCGGCACGCGCATTACGGCCGGATCAAGTCTTGATTTGGCGGGCGGTAATTATGCAGGTGACACGACAGGCGTGAGCGGAACGAGTAGCGACTATGCGATTGTCATTGATCCGCAGACGAACTTCACCGCAGGTGAATCAATTCCGGTGATTATCTACGCACAGGATGCTGACGGCAATCTAATGGAGCGCGTGGTGGTGGGCTTTGTTGCCGGTTCAGTGGGTGTCTGTACCGATGGAAGCGCGTTTTGCGGACCATCGACGAGTTGGAATGGTGCGCAGTGTGTCGGCACGGGAAGTTCATCACGTAACAGTGGCAGCACGTTACTCAACATTCCATTGGAAATTCATTCCATGCAGGTTGCACAGGTCAATGAGTCAACAATTTTGGTGAGCTTTTTCACGAATAAGCAGGCAACGACATGGGTTGTGTATGATGATCAAGAGCACTCATCGCTTTTTGAGGCGCCATTGTTTGGTTATGAGAATCGCACAACGGAGCGGGCGACAAATCTGCTCTACCACTCCTTTGTGATTACTGATCTACAGCCGGGGATGTTATATCGCTTGCGCCCTGTTGCGCAAGCAGGAGAGGCTCCTGTACTTGGAGCTGAACTACTGATGGCGCCGGTGTTTGCAACCCGTGTCGTGGAAGTACCGGTCGAGTCTGATACTCGTGATGCGATGGTCACTCCAGCTCCTGATGAAGAGACTTCTGATGGCATTGACGAGACTGATGATCTTCAAATTCCAGATGCTCCAACTGAGTCCGGTGCTGCACCGCAGGTGGTGTCGGTTGGTAGCCAGGAGTTGACGAATGGTATTCGCGTCGTGCAGTTGCAGATTGCCGACGAGGCGCAGATTGTGCGCGGTGTTGGCGAGCCAGGCGCAATGGTGCGTATCGCTGTCCATAATCCAGATGGCAGTACACAGACGTATACTGTCCAGGTGAATGAAGCTGGTGTGTGGGAGATTGCGCATATCTGGAAGACAGAAGGAGTTGCGGCAGTAACGGTGTATGACGCCGCTGCTGATGCCGTGTCTGACGGATTGGCGGTTATGGTGCAGGCGCCGCGTGCTGAGCAGTCGCTGCAGGAGGCTCAAGATGGTCGTGATGTGACGTTACCTGCTGCACTCTTTGGTCTCTTTGCGCTGCTGAGTGGTTTGGCGGTCTATGTTGAGTATCTCGCCTCACAAGCCGCTACATGTGCGACGCAGCTTGGGCGTGAGCGTGCTCAGCGTCGGATTCGCGTTGTGCGTACGGCGCTTATTGTTGGTGTTATGGTGGTTGTGATTGGCGCATTGATTATCTTCTGGGCAGATCAACGTACGGGAGTGATTCAGCGATACTTTGAAAAGCTTCCTGAGGCACAGGTGGCTGCCAATCCGTTTATGTACGAGGGGTTTGTGCGGCCGGTGCTCGAGGCATCGTTTGCACAATCTCTGTATATTACCCACAATGAACGCTCGTTGCGCTTTGATGATGCTGCGCCGTATGCCTTTTCACATGTTGTTGCTGGTGATGTGCTGCGCTTCACGCATCCTCAACTTCCGTTGCCGGTATTGTATCGCGTGGATGAGCGTGCGATGCGCGATGACGTCGTCTTTGACGCCGGGTTATATGCGGCGGTATATCAAGCCTTGCGCGATACGGTGCGCGCCGCGGGGATTGGACGGGTGCCAACGAAAGAATTGGTGTTGACGCAGGCGCGCCAGGTGAGTGGTGCCGCGGTGCCGGCAGCCGCCCAAGGACAGCCCGTATACCTCCTTACAGTTGCGCATGAGAACGAGGCGTATGATTACTATTTTATTCGATCAGACGACGCATGGCGTTTACTGCTCCCGTAATTACAGAGTCAACACTTGATGTGAGTGGCTTTATGCACCCCACGGTGTGGGAGTTTTTAGGTTTGCCGTATGCATGGGGTCGATTTATTGAGCATGTGTTGAGTTATCGCACGTTGGCTGATGGGCTGCAGCTCATTAATATTGTGTCGACGATGATTGTCGCGGCAAGCATTCTCTTTCTTTTGGTGTTGTTGCGCAAAATTTTCTCGTATGTTGTGAAGGAGAAGTTTATCGACGTGTTGCGACTTACGCCTGCCATTGTTGATCGTAATCAGTATGAATTTTTCAGCACCTACTGTCGCAAAGACGCGAACGGCACCTTCTTGTGCTCGTATGATAAGCATAAACGGTATCAGCGCTTCGTACGCTGGGGTTTTCATGGACTACTCTATTCGTCAGCAACCAAGATCGCCGTCGTTGCTGTCCTTTTTTTTCTCAATATTACCTACCTCCAGGCATTTGAAGGGCGCTCAGGAACAAATTATTCAATTTTCATCGACGCCTTAGTGGGTGGTGGATCGCTGTCTTCGCCGACATACTCAATGGACTCAAGTTTAGGAGAGCCAGTTTCAGGGGATACGGTAACGTCACCAACATACGAATCAGACTCGGGGTTTACCGAGCTTGCGAGTAGTGGTGGAGCAATGCAGTTTACGGTGAACACGACACCCATTCATTTCGGTGTCGTGACGAATCAGGCGACGGCATACCAGACACACACCTTTACCGCTGCGTACGAAGGTATCGGGGGATACGATATTGTGATCAACGGCGTTTTGCCCACGTCTGATGCAGGAAGTGACATTGATGCTATGGGGCCAAGTGCGAGTGCTCCGACGATCGGCGTCGAGCAGATTGGTATTAACTTAGCGGGTAATACGATTCCTGCAATCGTTGGAGGAGAGCCCGTCGGAGGGTCGGGAGTTGCGGTTGCGCCCTACAACACAACGAATCAGTACGCCTTGCGTTTTGGGGACGTTGTGGCGCGCTCAACAATTTCATCAATTGAGACAGCGTACACGGTGACCGTGATTATGAATATTAGTGACACAACTCCTGCTGGCGCATACGCGGGAGAGTTGCGGTATACGATGGTGCCGAAGTACTAGGCTACGAATTATGCGAATAATACGAATGATGCGAATTATGATAAGGTGTAAGTAATAAGTAGTATGTAGTAAGTTCATCCTTACTACTTATATCTTACTACTAATTTTAACCCCCAATCTTTTTCCTTTTCTCCTTTTATCTTTCAACTTTTTATCTTTTAACCCTTTCTCCTTTCTTACCACGCCGTAGCTTATGAAAGCGTAGGCGGGTAACCTTCAATCTTAACCTTCAACCTTAATCTTTCCTCCCACGTTATACACATCACGGACATTCCTGGCGTGTACTTTTTTCCCCTTAGATATGATATACTTTTCTCGTGAGGAGTGTTGTTTCCTCATTTGAATTAACAACACGATTTTTTGTATCACACCGTGCTTGCGCAATGCGCAAGAAAGGTCGTCGATAACGGGATGATGTCAAAAAATCTTTTAAGAAAAAGTTACATAATTTTTATTCATGCTTATGAAACAATACACTAAGTTTTTGGCAGGGGTATTGGTGGTGGCAGTACTTGCAGTAACGGTGAACTTTTCAGCGTTAACAGCAAATGCTGCAGCACTTACATCAATGTCAGATACGATGTCAAATCAGACGATATCTCAGGTCAGTGATCATACGATCGTATTCACGCTGCCTACAGGAATTGAT
Source organism: uncultured Gammaproteobacteria bacterium (assembly GCA_964541715.1). GTDB lineage: Bacteria > Patescibacteriota > Patescibacteriia > CAIXNZ01 > JADLGS01 > CAYRMM01. The sequence goes on along the minus strand of CAZIQD010000002.1, from coordinate 4,348 downwards.
TTTGACCATACAACTAATAAGGATATCATCGAAATTGATCTCCCGACAACTACTGCGTTTTCAACAGCGGGAACCTGGCTGACGTCACAAATCACCTTCAACGACGGAACGGCTCGTACGGTTACTGAGGTGATTCAGACGACAACGGCTACCGTAGCTGATTTTACGGCAACATGTGTTGACGCCGTCAATAATGTAGGTGTTGCGCTGGATACGGATGATCTGGTGTTGCAGATCGCTCCTTGTGGAGCGCTGTATACAGCCTCAGCTGCTGCTGCGACCATTACCATTACGATCAATAGTGATGAAGCATTGACCAATGGGCGATTGGTGAATCCGTCAGTAGCAGGATCATATGCTATTGCTTTGTCACACACTGACGAAGGAGTGGCTGACGCGAATACTGGTTCAGTAGCTGTTCCTGTTATCGAAGACGGAACTGTTGACGTAACGGCAACTGTTGACCCAACGATTACTTTTGAACTTTGGACGGAAACAACTGACTGTACGTCAGGACGAACCAATGACACGGGTAACCAGAGTGTTGCCTTGGGATCATTGCCAACATCTGGCGACAACATCTCATCATCAGGAACAGGTTCAACCGCATTTGTGTGTCTTGACCTTGCATCAAATGCTTCAGGCGGAGCAGTCATCAAAGTTGCTTCTGCAAATGCACAATTGACTGGTGACACGGGGGGGGCTATTCCTTCTGCGTCTGCAGCAGTAACAGCTGGAACTGCAAACTACGGTGTCTGTGTGTCTTCAACAGGAACCGTTACGCAGGGTGCTACCGCTGCCGCTGCAGCTCCATATAACGGAACCTGTATTGAAACAGGTACCGCAGATTCAGGAGATTCAACAGTTGGTGCATTGAGCGCAACCGCTGGAAACATTTTTACCATCAGCTCTGATTTGACAACCAACGTCATCGACGTTGATGAGATCACGGTTGTGGTGAAAGCAGCTGCGTCAGGAACAACCCCAGCGGGTTCGTACACTGACACCTTGACCTTTACGGCGACAGCAACCTTCTAAGCAAGGACAAACATAAATAAAAATAGGGGGAATCTATGAAAAAACTAGGAATTATCATCAGTTCGTTTGCCCTTGCGCTGTTGCTTGGTGCAGGTTCGGCAAACGCAACGATTATCTCGCCTCCGGTCATCGAGTTAGATGCTAACCGTGGTGACCAGTTGGCAAACACCATCAAGATCAAAAATGATGGTGAAGTTACCGAGACCTACTACCTCTCAGTTGAAGGGTTTACCGCTTCAGGTGAAGATGGACAGCCGACCTTTGTGGACAACGCAGAGGCAGTGAGCTGGATCTCATTTGCCTTTGATCAAATCACGTTGCAGCCTGACCAGGCGACAACAATTCCGTTCAACGTTGCTGTTCCTCAGACTGCCCGTTCTGGAGGTCACTATATTGCAGTCTTTGCTTCAACAACACCACCGTCAGTTGAAGGCACCGGAGTCGGTGTGTCAGCTCGTATTGGATCATTGGTTTTGGTTCGTGTTGAGGGAGAAACCGTTGAGTCAGCTCGC
>CAZIQD010000002.1:0-2698 GCA_964541715.1 uncultured Gammaproteobacteria bacterium | reverse complement strand
GGCCAGGGCAAGGTGGCAAAATCAGAGATTCAGTTCTGGGTCTTGCCATGGGAGCGCATCATTGTTGACGTTATCTTGTTGGTCGTTATCGTACTCGCGTTAATCGCGGTGATCAAGCGATACAACCAGTGGATCATCGCTCAGGCAATGGCAGCTCAAAAGAAGAAATAGTCAACTCACCGAAAGTGTATTGACGAGAGAAAGGCGACAGTGTCGCCTTTCTTCGTAAGCTCATTTTCGAAAACTCGAAAACACTTGCACTCATGAGGATTGTGATACTCATTCTGGTCTGCATGGTACAGGTAGCACTTGTGCAACCTGTTTTTGCGCGTTCACAGAGCACGATTCAGGCGGTTGTGCCTGATTGGGGGCAGGGGGATCAGCCGGTACATGTTGCTGGAGATCAAACACGCGAGTATGAGGATCGCTATGATGCGCGCAATCCTATTGAAAAAACGGTTACTGAATTAACCTTTCGAGGGCTCGAGCTGCTCTTGTTTTTGCTCTTGTTTATCCTCGCTTACTGGATTCGTGTCTGGTATGATCGGCGGCATTTGCAGCAGTACCACAGAGCGCGTCGTTCATGATATAATACGTGTAGCATGTCGAAGAAAATCAAGCGATTTGTAGTACTAAATTTTGTAGCGACTATTGTCGCTTTCCAGTTAGTAGCACTCATGAACTACTGGTATTTTGTGTACCAAAATTTCTCTAAGGCGGCGATTAATGACACGATTGCGTATCAGGGTAAGGTGATTGATGGTGCGGGAATTCCTATTGCTGATGGCGATTATAATATGCGCTTCCGCGTGTATGCAGCAGACTGTGCTGTGGCCCCGTGTGCTGACGATGCGAGCTATGTCTGGGAAGAGTATTGGGATGGCACGACGCGTAGTGACAATCAAACGCTTGCTGATCAGGTAACCGTGACGAATGGTATCTTTAGCGTTGAACTCAACTCACTCTGCCAGAGCTGGAGTGGTGCCTGTGCACAATCGGGCGGTGTTGATTTTGATACGAGCTCGCTGTATTTGCAGGTTGAGCTTGATGCGGATGGTAATAGTGCGTACGAAGAACTGTTCGTCCCGCGCAAGCGTTTTTCATCATCGGCATATGCCATGAACGCGGATCGTGTGGATGGCAAGGATATTGGAACTTCGGGCAATACGATCCCCTTGCTTGATACGGCAAATACCTGGTCGGCATTGCAGACCATTACGCCCCTATCAGCTACCGATAAGGCATTTGTTGTGCAGGGGGTTGAGTCACAATCAGCCAACTTAGTTGAATTTCAAACCTCATCAGGATCAGTCGTGACCTCCATTGATGCCAATGGGTATCTGCGTACTTCAAATTTATATACCTCAACGATCACCGCCGGTAATGCTTCGGGAGCAACTGCGGGTGGAGGGCCAGCAACGACGGATGAGAGTATTATTTCGTATTGGAAGCTGGATAATAAGGGAGCTCTTGGAATGGGTGGGACGTTTGATGCCGCTCAAAAAGGTGCTGATATCACGCTCTCAAATGGTGGATTAACGGCGTCAATTGATAATGCCGGCACATGGAATTCTGTTCGCACGACAACTTCGTTCATGAACGGGATTGAGGCATTTGAAGTGACCTGGGATAACGATGATGCTAATACGCCATTTGTGGGATTTTGTAATAGCTCCGCGTCCATGAGCACGTATATTGCTGCTAATACAAACTGTATTGCCTATCGTTTGAGTGGGCAGATTTGGTATAACAACGCATCCATTGCAACGGTCAGCGGAGCTGTGCAAGGTGATCAAGTATTAGTAGCATATCGTCACAGCAATAACACTTTTTACGCATGGAAGCGTTCAGGGGCTACGGGTGCGTACACCTCTTTGGGGGCGGGGTGGAGCAATAAGTCATCTGAAACATTGTATGGAGCGATTTCAATGCGCAACAATCAGGCAATGACGGGGACGTTTGCTCAGGAAGGCTTGTCTGATGAAGGGTATGAAGCTCTTGCCGCGACCTTTACGACCAACGCTCCTGATTACGTTGACGGTAATCATGGAAGTATCACAAATGCGGTATTTGGCGGCGCGGGAGCCTTTGGGTATACGGGTGATAACTCGCTAACGTTTGATGGCACGGGTGACTTTGTCAATGCAGGAACTTCATCAAACATCACCACGCTGACGCAAGGAACGATCTATGCGTGGGTAAAGGGAGGCGCGGGGAATACAGGGCAGTTCTTTGGGGTCGGTGATGCATCGATAACCAACAATTATTACGTATTTGGGTCGTATAGTGATGGCGGTACCTATCGCTTTGGCGTCCGCTATCAGAAAGCAGGTGTTGATCAGCTGGAAGCGTACGCAGCAAGTGCAACGGCACTGCCGACCGATGACACCTGGCACATGGTTGCATTTACGATGGGCAGTTCTGGCAATAAGATGTACATCGATGGAGAGGAGGTAGCACTTACCTACCTTGACGGAACATCGGCGACCTCGAGGTTTTTCAGCGATCAGTCGCTTTTTGACACAGTTGGTATCGGACATCGCCCATCAGGAACCATCGGGGGGTATTGGACAGGATCGATTGATAATGTGGTCGTGCATAATGAAGTGAAGACTGCCGGTGATATTGCTTCTGCATACCAAAGCGGGATTGAATCAGCAACCGGCGTGGTGATTGATACCGCATCTGAATATACTGG
>CAZIQD010000001.1:17780-55832 GCA_964541715.1 uncultured Gammaproteobacteria bacterium | reverse complement strand
TGGTTATCATCACAGCATGCTTTGCACTCTACAGCATGGTGGGTCATATCCAAAACTTCGAACGAAAAAACTCCGCCTAAGCAGAGTTCTCCCCCGCGACCATCTCGGCAATTCCGAATGGTCGCTTTTTTATATCGCTTACTGAGCCAATGCGACATCAACTGATGTTGCCTGTACGTACGACACGACACCGGCAGGAACCATCGCCAATTCTTCCAAGCGCTTCATAACATGAGCCGTTGATTGCTTTTCGGTCACCGCCAACTCAAGTTTTTTATTTTCTTTCTGCAATGTCTGCACACGCGCCTCAAGATCACGCATCTCATATCCAATCGCCGCAACAGCGTTCACCTGCCACAAGTAGACCACTCCTAGAGACAAGAGTACCGCCGCCAACATCATAACCGATCGACGAGACCCTTCGGTCGTCAACGTTATTTTGCGGCGAACCAAATGCTGGTCCTTGAGTGCCATCATTTTTTGTGTCAGTGCAAATCGTCCCATATTTTTGTTTTTATATTTTTTCCACTACCCGCAACTTGGCGCTGCGCGCCCGAGGATTACGAGTAATCTCTTGAGCACTTGGTAGTATTGGTTTTTTTGTTATGATCCGTAATCCGGATGTGTGCACAGGCGCTGCTCCGTATTTATTGCGCTTTTCGGTAACCCCTTGTTCTTTGAAGACATGCTTCACGATACGATCTTCCAGTGAATGGAAGGTTATGACGACAAAACGTCCGCCCGGCTCGAGGAGCTCAATCCCCTCGCGTAAACACTTCTCCAAGATTCCCAGTTCATCATTCACCGCAATCCGCAACGCCTGAAACACTTTTGTTGCTGGATGAATCTTAGGGCGCGGTCTACCCGCATATACCCCCTGAATCACGGCAACCAACCGCCCTGTTGTCGTAAACGGCTGCTGCTCACGCGCCTCCACAATCGCACGGGCAATTGTTTTGGAGTACCGCTCTTCCCCATAGCGCGAGAAGATGTCTTGCAGGGCATCAGCATCCCAGGTGTTCACGATATCAGCGGCAGTGCGCGTAGCTCCCGCGCCCATCCTCATATCAAGCGGGAAATCCCCTTGAAACGAGAATCCTCGAGTGGGATCAGCAAGCTGATAACTGGAAACGCCCAGGTCAAGCAAAATTCCATGAACGCTTTGTATTCCATGATCATAGGCAATTGATCGAATATTATCGTAGGTATCATTGACCAAGATCGATCGCTTCCCAAACGACGCAAGTCGTTCGCCCGCCGCGCTCAATGCGGCAGGATCTCGATCGATCCCGAGTAATACACCCTTTGGTCCACTGCGCGTGAGTATTTCATACGCATGTCCACCACCACCTAACGTACCATCAATGTAGGTTTTATTTGGCTGGATGGCGAGATATTCGATTGACTCGTCGCGCAAAACGCTCGTATGTTCAAATTTCATATACGCTTAGAAAAAAACCACCCAATACCCCTATGGGTAGTGAGTGGGCGAGAAAAAGTCACACAGACAATCAGTCATTCAGATCGAATGAAAGCGTCTATCCAGGGAAGAAGAAGATAAGCATCTCCTCTTCTTTCCTGATACACGCATCCATCATGCGTTACCCGCTTCCGAAGAAGGTGGGATTTGTATTACACATCTAATCCATCTAAGGCTTCTGCAATTGATGAAGAATCTTTTTCGGTTGCCTTCTTGTAAAGCTCCCAAGCATCGTGATCCCAGATTTCAAGGTGACTATACAATCCAGTCATAACCGCTTTCTTCCTCAAATTCGCATACTCCCTTAGGTATTCAGGCAAAACAACTCTTCCCTGTTTATCCAAAGAAACATCCATCGCTCCCGCCAACATGAGGCGAGCAAACGCACGTGTATTTGCTTTTGAGATCGGCAGCGTTGCGAGCTTTTGCGCAAGCACCTTCCACTCAGCAAGCGTATACACATAAAGACAGCCATCAAGCCCTCTGGTGATAACTGCTCCACGAGATAAATCTTTTCGAAACTTTGTCGGCACAGCAATACGACCTTTTTCGTCGATCGAATGCTTGTATTCTCCGATAAACATGCTAATGGCGATATGGCTCGAGATGGTTTGAAGCTTTTCCACTTCTCCCCACTTCTCAACCTTACCTCCCCATTTTATACCACCACGCTACACACGTCAACACAGTTATCCCCACCCCCCCAGGAATACAAAAAACCAGCCTCTCGTTTGAGACTGGTTCTTTTCACTTCGAGTACCTCTTACTCACTCACAAACTCAGTAATCTTGGGAATTAAAAATGTCATGAGAGCGGCACATATAAACGCAATGACAAAGGCAGTGAAGATCGGTACGTACATAAACAAAAGCATTAGCAGTGGAATGATCATCACCCGAAATCCATTAATCACGATCTCGCGCGTCACGATGTATTCATAGGGGTAGCGCATCCGAGCAACCTCATAGCTGTACGCACTCCATGGGATCAGCATCAATTTTTCCGCAACATTACGGAAGACATCAGAAATAACCGCAAATGTCGGATTGATACCGCCAATACGCAACACCCAACTCACGGCATACGCCCTCGTCCCCACGGCAATAAGATGCTTACGATCTCGCCCATCAGTCCATCGACCAATCACATAAAACGCCGCAGCCGCAATAAGCAACGAAAGCGAGGTGATCAAACCGACCGCCTCAATACTTCCCAAAAAGATAAAGAGGAATAATGGCCACAAAATTTTACCGATCAACGCCTCGACCGCATACCCCGCGTGCGAAGCGGTGAGCGTGTTCTTGCGACGATCAAAAATACCCGTCCAAACACGTCGATGATTAAACTCCTTTGGCAGCGGGCATGTTTCACTCACCCCAAATAGCGGTAAAGCTCCAATGAGCAAGATGGCAATACTGACATGAATAATAAATTCAAATCCCCACCAGGTAATGATCAGTGAGCCGATATACGGCGCCATAAAGCTCGCCAATGAGGTGAGAATGTAGTAGCGCGCCATCGTTCTTCCTGTTCGATTGTTCTGCTCATGCGCCAACATATTGGCATGAAACGCTATATTAAAGATAGCAAACCGAATCGCCAACACTGCCGGTAGCAGATAAAACAACCACGGGTACTGCGGGATATATACCAAGAGCAGGAAGAAGATAATACGGAACGGAAAGCTTACCAAAAAGGCTTTATTGATACAGGTCGCTCTGATAATTTCCACTGCCAAGGGCGTACACACGATATAGTATAAAGCGTACAAAAATTCAAAAAATAAAATCTGAGCGATGGTAAAGCCGAGCGTGTAAAAATAAATAGGGATAAAAATGCCAATCAAAGCGATCGCGATGTGCTGGATCGTGATATGCGCATACATGCCCGAAACGGGGTTTTTTCGCGCAAATCTCTCGATGAACGTATGCTCAGTGTGATGCATTATGCGCTTGGCTTAAGTGTGATATTAGGAGCTTTGTCGTACAACGGCACAAGAGATGTGTTAAGCGAAAGCTTCCGCGTTGCCAAGCAAAAAGCAGTATCATCAGACAACTCATCAATTGGCGCGCCATATACCGGGATGCCGTACGTCAATGCAAGCATATTCAGTGTCACGCACATAAGCCGTAAAGCGGTGAACTGCCCCGGCCCAGTTATTGCCACAATGCCGGCAATATCACGCATACCAAGGTCATGATCAGCAAGAAACTGGTCAAGAAAAAAAAGAAGCTTCTCGGTAAGCTTATAGTCCCCTTCGTGTATCTGCTGAGCAAGAAGAGTATCCGACGATAAGAGCAAGAGACGGATACGTCCGCTCAGCGTCACATCAACTCCTACAAAATACTTCATATGCGCATTACATCGTAACCGATTGATTGAAAATCTCATCAATCATGACGATTTTCTTCCCATCAATGATTGAATACAAAAATTTATCAGCAACATTGCGACGGTAGGTAAACTCATCAACATCCAAAAGCGTATAGTTAATCTCTCGATTAAACTCTTTCTCATACTTAGCGATGGTCGCTCGAATCTTCTCTTTATTAACATTTCCTACGATTAAGATGTCGGTTGGTACATCATGGCGACCAACAAAGCTCCCCGTCAACACCAAGTAATGGATCTTGCCACACTTCAGCAATGCCTTGGTAAACTCCTGTTCAAGCACGAATTGAGTCTTCTGAATCATGCTTTTAAGCTCTGGATAGAGCGTGAAATCAGAAATCACCTGGTAGTATTTCATTTTTTGGTGTGCCTCATCAGGGCTCTCGACCTCAGTAATCAAACCTAACTCGCGCAAGTTGTCCAACTCACGGCGAACGGCGTTAATTTGCGCATCGATAATACGAGTCAACTCCCGAACATAAAAAGGCTGCTCCGGATTGTTCAAAAACAGCTGCAAGAGTTTGACGCGGGTCTGCGAACCAAATAGTTGTTCAAGCATGAAATCCTGTTAACAAAGTGGCTTTATTCTTGACTACCTTTGTAGTATAATACTATTCATAAGCGAGCGTCAACCAAGCCTATGGCACCACGCGTGACGATCCAATGCGCACAGGTATTTATTCACTTTTTTTCGAATAAATCGCGCTCTACAACCAAGCTCTTTGTGAGCGAACCGACTCCCGCGATTCAAGATCGCCTCGGGAAGGTTTTTGGTATTATTGAAATTAATACCCCCAGCAGAGAAAACTCAAAAATCATTAATCAGGTAATCGCCGACATCGAGCACACCTATTACAGCTTTGCTGAATCAGATACAACAATCGAAAGTGCATTTGAAGAAACGCTGAAGCACGTGAACACGTCCTTTGTTTCTATCGTAACGGGGAGCACCTCAACGCTCGTGGGAAATCTCAACGAGCACACCATGAAAGAAAAGATCAACCTCGTCATTGGCGTCATCAAAGACACCTCTGTTATCTTCACCTCGCTCAACACCGTCGGCGGGTTTCTCCTTCACAAAACAAATCAGGATTATAAAACTATTTCGATCATAGAAAACCAAGAAGATGCTGTAAATAATCCGGCACTCTTTAATGCCGTCATGACCGGTGAGGTGAAGGCAGATGATTATCTCCTCTTTGCGAATAATGATTTCTTGAACTTTATTTCCAAAGAGCGTTTCTCAAAAACTATCACCTCTCTTCCTCCTCACAAAGCTGCTGATTATTTTAAAAACTCGTTACTCCAACACGAAGGGTTTAACTTTGCCGCGCTTATCATTAAAGTCACCAACGCAGAAACACCTTCTACAAGCGGCGCAAAACCTCAATCACTCACCTCAATTGACACCCTCAACGCGCACGAATCATCAACTGAACGCCTCCTCTCTCCATCATTGATCCCCAACCTCCATGCACTGACACAACGCCTACGTACGCTGTGGCAGCCCTCACCCACCCCTCAGGAAGATCTGGGGCCCCCCCCTTCCGATGAGCAGCAAGAAGTCATCGAGCAACCTTCTCCTCATCACACCAAACCACTCCTTGCCCCACTCCAACGAACACTCTCTCAGCTAAAAACCTCGCTCAACCTCAACCTGCGCTGGAATGCGACACGCAACCTCATCAAACTACGATTTAATCAGTTCCTCAATAAAATCGCGAAGATTCCCAAGACGAGCAAGCTTTTGATTCTCGCCGTATTGGTATTTGGATCGCTCTTTGGGTACAGCGTCGTCTTCCTCCGCCACTCTAACTTCTCTTTTTCTCAATCTGAAACCGTTAACCCGGCACTCACTTCATTAAGCGCGCAACTTGATGAGGCGGAAGCAAAACTTATCGCCGGAGATAACCAGCAAGCACGCGAAATCCTCGCAACCGTCGAGACAACACTCGGCGCAACACCGATCGACTCAAGCGTTGATCAGGCGTACGCTCAGCAGCTCACCGTCACCTTCGACCGCCTGATCGCAAAACTACGCAATATCACACTCGTTGCAGACCCGACGCTGATCACCACCATTACCCCGCAAGGAGCCTCAACACCACGCTTCCCCACCCTCGCGCGTACTGATGAAACGGTCTATATGTTTGATGCCGCAAATAGCGCCATCACAGCCATCAACACACGAACGCGTGAACAAACACCTCTCAACGGGTCGTTTAATGGCACCATCACCAATGCAAACGTCGAAGAAAAGCGCGTTTTATTCACCACCGACACCAACCAACTCTACGAAATTGTGAATAATACCATCCTACAAATCCCTATTAGTCTCCGTGACTCTGAGCTCATTGCAGACTTCACGTTCTACAATAACTTCCTCTACGCACTCATCCCTTCAACCGATCAGATTTATCGTCATGCACGAGAAGGCGCTACTTACGGGTCGGGTGTGACATGGATTCAAGAGTCAGGTATCCAACTTGATGACGCCATCGCCATCGGTATCGACACCCGCATCTGGGTAGCAACTTCCTCGGGAACCGTGCTGAAATTCTTCAAGGGCGCGCGACAAGCATTTAACGTACAAGGTCTCGAGCCAGAGCTCACCAACATCACACACATGATCAAAGGCGAAACGAGCAACTTTGTCTACGTGCTTGATGCAACGCACAACCGCGTCGTTGTTCTTAATGACGAAGGCATCGTAATCACGCAATACTTCTCTCCATCACTCTCAAACATTACCGCATTTACCGTTGATGAGGCAGGCAAAGCCCTCTACGTAGCCAACGGCAACGAGCTCTATGCGATCATCATGTCACACCTCTAATTCATAACGATCTCCTATGTGGACAACACCCTCAAAGAAATCCTCAGATGACGACGCGTACGAACGCATGCGCGAACAGATGCTTGAAAATAAACGCCGCGAGGCAACCCTCAAAAAAGTAAAGCTCACGCGAGAGCTCGATGAGGCAAAGAAAAAAGGTGATCAACGAGAAATTCAACGCCTCACCCGAGAGCTCCAAAAAATGAAATTCTCCAAATAGCAAAAGACCGCGCTGAGCGCGGCCTTTTGTATAATACGAGTGTCCGTAATTATTTCAAGGTTACAACACCTCCTGCTTCAGCAATCTTAGCTTTGATCGCTTCAGCCTCTTCCTTCTTCACTTCCTGTTTAATCATTGCAGGAGCTCCATCAACCATATCCTTTGCTTCCTTCAATCCAAGACCGGTGATTTCCTTGACTACCTTGATAACAGCAATCTTGTTCTCACCTGCGCTTGACAATTCAACGTCAAACTCAGTCTTTTCTTCAGCCGCAGCAGCAGGTCCAGCAGCCATCATAGCAACAGGAGCCGCAGCAGAAACGCCAAACTTCTTTTCCAAAACCTTTACCAATTCAGAAAGGTCAAGGACAGACATTGTTTCGATTTCCGCAACCAATTTTGCGAACTTTTCAGGAACAACTACTTCAGTTGTTTCCTCTACCTTGTTTTCTTCAGTCATAGTAGCTCGTTAGTATAATAATTTATTGTTTTTGATCAGCAATTGCTGAAAGCGCCTGTACGAACTGGCGTTGTACTCCACTGAGTACGCCCACCATTCCAGACAACGGCGAATTGAGCGATCCAACCAACTGGGCAAGCAATTGTTCTTTGCTTGGGAGGTCTGCTAATTGGCGGACAGATTCCTGGCCAATAAACACACCTTCCATGATACCCGCCAAAATAGTAAATGACTCTACCTTTTGACTGGTTTCTTTTGCCAATCGAGCTGGCGCGACTTCATCGCCATACCCAAGTAAAATACCCAGGTTACCATGAAGTTGCGAAACATCGTATCCCTCAACACCCTGCTCCTGCACGGCTTTTGAGACCAATGTTTTCTTTGCCACCAAATATTCGGCACCCGCTTCTGTGGCCTTGCGGCGTAATTCAGTAGCGGCTTCTACATTAACCCCGGTATAATCAACAAAGACCGCAGTTTTTGCTTCTGCAAGCTTTGTCGCCAAAGTTGTTAATGCTTCTTCTTTTTGTGCTCGAGTTTTTGCCATAGTGTGCATTAGTTACGAATATCAGTCGATATTCACGGCTACGCGAGTAATACCACGCAGCCTGTTTGCCAAGGGCAAACAAAAAATCTCTGATAGATATACCATACAGAGACACAAAGAGGTCGACCTTTGCACCACGCTTGTGCGCGATAACATATACCACAAAAACTTGCTGTCTTTGCGATACACCTCGATAGGTTTTATGCCTAATAAATAGCTACCTATTGTCTTTGGTATATACTGCACCAAGTATACAGGGTTACCCAAAGACTGTCAAGGCTCCATAGATCAACCGGCAATAATTGTACCGGCAAAGTTTTTGCCGTACAAAAACCGCTCAACATTGATCAAATCACTCCCCTTCAAAATAGCAACTTCCATGCCGGTACGCCTCGCCAACTTGGACGCAATGGGGTCAAATGGCATATTTGCTCCCGGATCCCACTTCGTACCCACGATCTTGGTGAATTCCTTCCACGTCACATGATCAAGGGCTTGCGCGTCAGCATGTTTGCGCGGATCTTTGGTGTACACGCGATCAATATTGGTAAGATTCACCACACTCCCCGCCCCAAAGGTGAGCGCAAGCTGCACAGCAACATGGTCAGAACTGGCGCCTGGTTTCCACCCTCCCGAAACATACACTCGCTTCTTCCCCTTACTTGGAATTTTGGTTGGGTCATCAAGTACTTTGTAGTACGCCGTGCTATTAAACATAATACGCACGAGCTCTGCATTGACCTTCGTTGCCTTAATCCCCATCCAATCAAGCTCAGTTGCCTTCACCCCCACATGCAGCGCACGCGCTGCATCATTATACTGACGGGCAAGGGCGCCACCACCAACCACAATAATTGCCGTATTCCCCTTATGCACGAAACGCTCAATCATCTTTTTGAACTTCTTCAAAAAAGCAACATCAATGCTCTGGGGGCAGACAAGCGATCCTCCGAGAGAAAAGATAACGGTTCGTTGCGGATGTGGCATGTAAAATAGAGTTACGTATAAGACCTGACACAAGAAAAGCCACGAACAGTTCGTGACTTCAGGTTATCAAGTTACCGCAGACTAGTATAGCATACTTTACTTGTGATAACCACTCCCTTTCAGTAGAGAAAATCCTCGATATAACTGCTCCAGCAGCATAACGCGAATTAATTGATGCGTAAAGGTCATTGCCGAGAGTGAAATGAGTCGATGCACTGCCTCTCGCACCTCATCTGACAACCCAAAGGCACCACCAATAATAAACTGTACCCTACCGCCTTCCTGATCACGAAGCCTCTCAAGCATATCAGCAAAGGCATGTGAATCATGCGCGCCTCCCTGTACATCAAGTGCTATCTGCACATACCCCTCCTTGAGCTTTTCAATAATGCGTTCACCTTCTCGCTTCATAATCTGCCCGACATCATCATACCCTCGCTCTTCTTTGACCGTCACTAACGTGATATCAGCAAACGCTTGCAGACGCTTACGATACTCATGAGTTGCCTCCTGCACCCACGCGTCTTTATCTTTACCAACCTGAATAATTTCGATCTTCATAGGATTATGCGTAGTCGCGTTTAATCAAATCAACCATGCCTTGTAATTGAGACTGCGCTTCATCACGCGTAAGGTCTGCGTTGTAATACATCCAATCCGGACGTTGTGGCACCTCATGCCATCCCAAAGAAGCATACATGCCACGCGCAGGGTGGTCGGTAGGCAATACATTCAATAACAGACCGACGCTGTGAGTAGCCTCGACGTGCTCCATAAATGACTGTACCAACGCCGTACCCACGTGCTGACCACGGTATGCCGAAGCAACGGTAATAATATCAAGATAGGCGACTTTTAAGGGTTGGGTAAACTCAACCACCTCGAGGCTGCCAATCACGCGCCCGTCACGTTCAACCTTCATGGTCTTCATCGTAAAGTTTTTCTGCAAATCACCTTCAAGGCGACGAGGAGGGTGTTCCATAGGCTACAGTAATGTCGGTGGGCGCGACGAAATAATGTCCTGCGCAGACGACTCCTGAGCAAGCTGCTCAAGGTACTGATTCAGCATTTTAAGAAATACCTGCTTGTTCATCTCAACATCCACCATCGCACGGTGCGCGCCGGCAGGATCAACGCCAAAATGTGTCGCGACTGTACCCAACTTATGGTTAGGCAAATGTTGCAACAACTTGCGCGACATCACCAACGTATCGATAACCATATTATGCAACGGGCGTAGTTGATAGCGCTGTAAGTCAGCATTTAAAAATGGGACATCAAAGGTCAAGATATTATGCCCTACCAATACAGCACCCTCAACAAACTCCAAAAACCGAGGGAAATGTTCTTCTGCCTTGCCTCCCTGATCCGCCAAAAACATGTTTGACAATCCATGCACCCGATACGCACCATCCTCCACTGGGCACGTCGGATTAATCAATTCATGGAACTGATCAACAACTTCCCCATTTATAATTTTTTGGCCGGCAAGCTCAATTACCTGATTGCCCACGCGCCAATCAAGTCCCGTTGTCTCAATATCAAAGACAACAAATTGTTCGTTTTCAAGTTTTTCAAACATAGCTTAGTGTTTACGAGCGACCAGTAACCCAGTCCCCAGTGGCAAAATCTCAGCATCAAATGCATCATGCATTGTGACATATTCGACAAAATCCTTCAACTTCTCCCTGTGCGAATTGATATTATCAGCAACCAGCAAGGCTCCACTGCTCAACAACGGCTCAAGCATCGTGAAATATGTTATATACTCACGCTTCATCGCATCAAGAAAGACAAAATCAATACCTGACGGCAACGTTGCAAGCACTTCTTTTGCGTCGGCATGCACCGGGGTTACTACCTCATCCAGCCCGGCCCGATGAAGATTGCGAACCAACTCCTCAAACCGCTCACGACTCGCCTCAATCGTAGTCAGCTTTCCTCCGTAGGTCAAGGCAGCAAGCCCCAACCAAATAGTCGAATAGCCATTACAGGCACCCACCTCCAGAAGAGTTGATGGCTGCTCTTGCAAAATAAACTGGTACAGATACTCAGCGGTTGAACGATCAATGTTGGGGTAGACTCCCTCACGCTTGAGTGATTCCAGTTCTTCTAATAATGCCTCGCGAGATGCATCAAACATACCGGTTATCCTGCAAGTGATAAATCATACAAGATCTCTTCGATCTTGCGGAGATTTTTACGTGCCTGATCATACTTACTGCGCAAATGCGACAACAAATCAAAGGTGATAAATTGCTCCATCACCTCACTCACCACCGCGTGAATCTTGCGCACCTCATCAAGCTGGCGATCCGTCGCATAGGCAACCGCCTTACGTGTTAATTCTCCCGTAAAGTCCGAAAGCGCCGCAATATAGGTTTCATGCGACAACTGAACCTGCGTGATCGGCCCTACCACACCCGTTGTGAGGTAATTATAGAGTAAGCGCGCCTCAGCATACTCTTCAAGCGCCGCCTTAAACGATCCTTCATGCGCAAGGTCAGTGGTACGCGCCACAGCTCGCTGCAACTTTGTGATTGCCTGCTCAGCATCTCGTAGCAACGCTACTGCATCAGTCAGTTGATTGCGATGACAGGCAAAAATTGACTGCTTTGCGTATTTTAAAATATCACGAGACATCACGATACTGTCATTGCGCCCATTAATATACGCCGTGTATTCGCGCTTCAGTTTGGTAAAAAATTTTATATCAATTGTTGATTTCATAGATTCTTATTGTCCGTACTTAACTCGGTTTGCGCGATGTTCATCAAAATCACGTGAGAAGATCATCTCTCCTTGCTTGGTATTCAAGAAGAAATAATACTCATGCTGAACAGGATTCAAGACAGCCTTAATATCTTCAAGACCAGGGTTTGCGATAGGCGTCGGCGGAAGCCCTGCGTACTTATACGTATTGTATTCTGATTCAGTTGCGATATCTTCCAATGACGGATTATCAGTTACCTTCAACGTCACATAGTTAACCGTCGGATCAGACTGCAACGCCATCCCTATCTTCATCCGGTTCAAAAAGACGCCTGCAACCTTACGCTTATCCTCATAGGTACGAGCCTCTTTTACCACCACGGAAGCGATTTTCATAATATCGTACAAACTCATTGAATTCGCAGCAACCTCTTCTTCAATCGATTGGTATTTAACGTCAAAGTTATCAAGCACCTTCCTCAAAATCGACTCAACGGATGCGTTCTCAAAGACACGGTACGTATCAGGAAAGATAAAACCCTCCAGCGAATAGCCTTGTGGAACTGATGCCAAAAATTCATACTCTGCGTGCAATACATCGTTAGTACCATGGAATACCTGCGCAGGATAACCCGTGTACCTATACAACTCCTCAGGGGCGGTAATGAACCCTTGGCCCTGCAGATAATCAGCAACCTGACGCAAGTTCCACCCTTCCAGGAACGTGAGTGTCGTTTCATTATAACTTACACCCGAAATCAACTCGCGCGCAATGACATCCATTGACATCGATGGTGCGAGTTCATAAGCACCCGGCTTGAGCGCACGATCGTATTTCGTATACGCAAGCCATGCCTTAAACACAAAGACACTATCAAGTAGCTCATGCTCCTGAAGCTTATCGATGATGGTTATGACTCCCTCACCCTTATCAATCTGGATCACAACAACCTCATCCGACCCTGCCTGCCCAACCATAATAACAGCGTACAACCAAGCACAACCAAGCAGCACAGCAACGAAGAAAAGTTTTAAAAATTTGTGGAGTGACATAGCGACAGTATAGCAAGGATTTGCATCGTTCACAATCACCAGACACGACCCATAAAAAGTGCTTGACAAAGCACCTTAATATATGCTACAATACTAGTGTAAAGGTGAGGCGAAATCCGTCTCATCTTTTCTATTTTCTAAATTTACACCTAATATTAGCCTACAAAAATGAAGGCAGTCTACACAATCATCAGTTCTCTCATCATCATCGTGATGACAGCGGGGGTTGGATATACCGCCCAAGCGACCAGCATGACCAAGCAGGAGCTCTTTCTCTTGGTCAATGAGGAGCGCGCAGATCTCGACTACCCTCCCCTCCTGGAAAACCCACTGCTTCAGCAGGCGGCGTACCAAAAGGCCCAAGCACTCTTTGACGCTCAACGCTTCGCACACGACCTTGAGAATCAACCGTTCTACACATTCATTGACAATGTCGGATATCATTACGCAACGGTTGGTGAAAACTTGGCCATTGACTACACCACCGCTCCAGCCGTTGTCGAAGGGTGGATGAACTCACCGTCACATCGTGCCAATATTCTCAATCACACGTTTGAAGAGATGGGCATCGCCATTACGAACGGAACCATGCACGGCGTCCAGACAACACTCGTCGTGCAACTCTTCGGAAAGCCTAAAGATGCCTTCCTGGAGACCAGCACGATCAGCAACTACTACCAGACCATCTCATCAGCAACGCAACAGCACAATATCGGCCTCGCGGCATTTGTCATGGGTACCGCCACCGTGGAAGCAGGAACCATCATGAGCTACTTGTTCTACAGGTTGACTCGTCGCAAAAAACAATAAAAACCCGCCTTCATAGAGAAGCGGGTTTTTTGATATAAACTTTTTATGCAAAAACAATCGTTACCACTAAGAACGCAGCAAGCACCAAGCGATACCAGGCAAAGATGCGTAATGACGATGTTTGCAGATAGCGGAGCATCCAGTGAATTGCCGCATATCCACAGACAGCGGCCGTCAGCGCACCCACCAGATACAGTCCGAGTGCATCACTCGTCATCCCAGCAGATGCCAGATCAATCATTTTTTTCGCCCCAGCGGCAGCAATAATGGGCACTGACATAAGAAATGAAAATCGCGCAGCAGCCTCACGCGTCAGATTGAGCGCCATCCCCGCAGTAATCGTAATCCCCGAACGCGATGTACCGGGAATGAGTGCCACAGCCTGCGCCAACCCTATCACCAGAACATCTCGCCAACTCAGCTGTTGCATAGTACGCACCCGAGCCCCCCACCGCTCCACCGCAAAAAACAACAGAGCTCCAATTACCAGCATCACAATAACAATCCAAACATCACGAAATACGGTAGCAATAATATCTTCAAAAAAATACCCCACAAACCCCGCTGGTACCATTGAAATAAGTATTAGCCACGCCATGGTCTGATCACTATCTCGTCCGACACGCCATGACGACAGGCTCCGTACTCCAGCTACACAATATTTGGCCAAATCACGATAAAAATATATAATTAACGCAAGGAGCGTCCCGACATGTAGTGATACGTCAAATGCAATCGTATCAAACATCGGGTTGCTCACGAACTCGTGCAGTATCACTAAATGCCCCGAGCTTGAAACCGGGACAAACTCGGTGACTCCTTGCACTATTCCTAATATAAGTACCTGTAGTATATCTATCATATGAATTTACTTTTTCTCATCATCCCCTTCGCTTCGCTGTTTATCGCGCAGTTTATCAAGCTTCTCTTATTTGCGCGCCAAGGAAAATTTTCATGGAAAGAATTTGACAGCTACGGAGGCATGCCCTCATCTCATGCTGCCTTCATGGGAAGCGCACTGGTGGAGGCGTGGCAAGGTTTTGGCGTTGCAAGCCCCATCTTTGCCATCATCATGTTTATCACCTTTATCGTACTCCGTGATGCCGTGGGATTGCGCATGACGATCGGCAAACATGCACACATGATCAATCAACTTGTTGCTGACCTGCCCGACCACCTCGAGCCAAAATACCCACACCTCGAACCGCGGCAAGGTCATACCTACGCACAAGTACTTGTTGGCCTGCTTCTTGGTATCGTCATTGCGCTCATACTCAACTAGTCCTCAATATCAATCAACGGAGTTCCCGTCATCTCAGGAGGTGTCGGGACCCCCATTAAGTGCAAGATCGTCGGTGCTACATCGGCAAGAATACCCGATGGCTGCACAACAGACAAGTCACTCCCCACTCCCTCGGGTAATCCTAAATTTCGACCCTCCAAGTCTTTTGCGATCAGAATGAGTGGCACTGGATTAGTGCTGTGCTCTTTGTCCGTGTCATGAGTCTGCAAATTAAGCAGTTCCTCCGCATTACCATGGTCAGCGGTAATCACCACAAGACCATCATGCGCCAACACTGCTTCAACAATACGGCCCACCTGCGTATCAACCACTTCACAGGCTTTGATAGACGCCTTGAGGTTACCCGTATGAGCAACCATATCAGGATTGGCGAAGTTTAAGGCGATGAAATCATACTTCTTTGCCTGAATTTGCTTGATCACATCATCCGCAATTTCCTTCGCCTTCATCTCAGGCTTCTCATCATATGACTTCACCTTAGGTGATGGGATAACCTTGCGATCCTCACGTGGGAACGGCGCTTCAGTACCGCCGTTCAAAAAGAAGGTAACGTGTGCGTACTTTTCGGTTTCCGCGATATGGTACTGCGTCAGTCCGTTATCAGCAATAACTTTTGCCAACGGCTCGGTAATGAGAATCGGCGGATACACCAATTCAACCGGTAAATCTTTTTCATACTCAACCATTGTGGCAAAAAACAGGTCTCTAAACTCACGCTTGCCCTCAATTTTACCAAGCCCAGGAACGGCGAATGCCTTAGTCAGTTGGCGCGCACGATCAGAACGAAAATTAAAGAACAAGAGCGCATCGCCATCCTCAACGACGCCAATCGGCTTCCCTTTTTCAGTAAACACAGTCGGTGGTATCTGCTCGTCAAACACCTCCTTTTCATATTGAGCCTCGATATACGTGACAGGGTCTTCCTCAACCACCTCCCGCGCAGTGCCATGCACAATCGCCTGATAGGCCGCAGAAGTGCGATCCCATCGATTATCACGGTCCATAGCATAAAAACGCCCTGAGAGCGTACAGACATGTAAGCGGATCTTCAATTTCTCAGCCTGCTCCAAAACATCCTTCACAAAGACTTTGCCTGAATTATAGACAGCATCACGCCCATCAAGAAATCCATGAAGATACACATCCTTAATCCTGTGACGCCGACAAAATTCTAAAAGCGCAAAAAGATGATCAATGTGTCCATGCACGCCACCCGAAGAAACAATACCCATAAGGTGCAACTTGCCCTTCGTCTGAGCAACATGCTCTGCCGCACGAAGCAAGGTTTCATTGTCATAGAATGACTCGTCCGCAATTGCTCGATTAATACGCGGCAAGTTTTGATAAAAAACAATACCCGCACCAATACTCAAATGCCCCACCTCAGAGTTTCCCATCTCACCCCAGCGCAAACCTACGGCATCACCATAGGAAACCAAAACAGTCGTCGGATATTGCGCAATCAGACGGTCCATGACCGGCGTCTGAGCTCGCGCAATCGCATTACCCGGCGACTCAGGAGCAACCCCCCAGCCGTCAATAACAATCAAGACGGTAGGACGATAGTTAATGTTTTTTTCGTTTGGTGCCATTTCGTATAATCAATGATCGTGCGGTCATTTCTTGAGGCTTTTCAAGCTGACAATAATCAAAGAGCGTCGGTACAATATTGGCAAGCTTACCCTTTGCCCGCAGCGTCATGGTCTGTGTGCGGCGCGAAGTGTCGGCAATAATGAGCGGCACCGGATTGAAATTGTGTTGCGTATCCGGACCATCAGGACCGATCATCTCTTCCGCGTTACCATGATCAGCGGTGATAACAAGCAAGGCGTTCTGCTTAACCGCCTCATCATACACTTTTTTAAGTGCCTTATCAACAACCTCAACTCCCTTAATCGTTGCCTTAATATCCCCCGTATGACCAACCATATCAGGGTTGGCAAAGTTCGCCGCGATAAAATCATACTCACCTGATCGCAGATGCTTCACCATTGCCTGCGCTATCTTGGCGGTTTCCATCTCAGGCTTAAGCGCAAAACTCTTTTTGCGGGAAGATCTGAAGCGCAACCGTTTCTCTCCACAGCGCGTCTTCGCAACACCACCATTCAAGAAATACGTCATATGCGCATATTTCTCGGATTCGGCGATATACAACTGACGATAGCCGTGTTCGGCCAACCCGCAGGGGAGCGTGTTTTCAAGAACTTCTGAAGGAAACGCGACATGCGCATGATCAAGCTCCTCCGCAAAGTCAGTAAAGGTGACGGTAAATAAATCTTTGAGTTTTTTCTTGCGGACAAAAGCGTTTTTTTCAACCTTCTCAAAATCCTTCTCAACAAACGGCTTCACCAATTGACGCGCACGTTCTGAACGACAGTTATAAAACACCACGACATCACCGCTCTGAATAAATGCCGGTGGCTTTTTCTTATTATCAATACGAGTTGGTACGATGAATTCATCACTCGCACCAAGCTCATAATTGCGTGTGAACGCGTCAAAAGGATCGTTTACCACCACATCAGCCGTTCCTTCGGTGATAAGTTCATATGCTTTCTTCGTTCGCTCCCAGTTACGCCCCCGATCCATGCCATAAAAACGGCCAACCAAAGTACTGACGGTCTCTCCATTGCGGCAGATTCGCAACAACTTTTCCATCATCTTCACCCCATCATACATACCGCTATCGCGCCCATCAGAAAACAAATGAAGGTACACCGGCGTCACCTTGTGCTGATTGTAAAACTGGAGCAATGAGTAAAGGTGTAACGGATAGGTATGTGATGATTGCTCGCCCGCCAAGAGGCCGACGATATGCACGCGCGCCTTGGGAGTCCGCTCAAGATAATGCAAGGATTCAATCAAAGCAGGATTTTTGAAAAACAACCCCTTCTTAATCTGATTATTAATAGCCATCAAATCCTGTAGTACAACACGCCCGGCACCAATATTCATATGCCCCGCCTCAGAATTACCCGCCTGCTCAGTGGGCAATCCAACCGCCTCTCCCGAAGCATCAAGAAGCGTTGTGGGATACCGTTTCATGAGCATATCCACAGTCGGAGTCTTTGCCTGTGTAATAGCATTACCCGAGGAAGGCGCCGCAATACCCCATCCATCAAGGATGATAAAAATTATTGGTTGCCGTTCGCGTAATGTCGTTTTGCGTGAAGAAGCCATTGGTCACAAATAAATATAAGTAGCTGGGTCATCGTTGGTTACACAACAGCTCAAGAGAGCACTTAACGTCGCTGTGTTTCCTGCTCAATCTGCATGAGTCGGTTGTATTTACTCACCCGCTCAGAGCGCGATAAGGAGCCTGTTTTGATAAAATCAGCACGTACCGCGACAGCCAAGTCGGCGATAAACGTATCACACGTCTCTCCAGAGCGATGTGAGATAATTGTCTTATAATCATTCACCTTGGCCATGTAAATTGCCGAAATAGTTTCAGTCAACGTTCCGATTTGATTGAGCTTAATCAAAATCGCATTTGCGACACCTTGCTCAATCCCCTGCTCGAGTCGAGTAATATTGGTCACAAACAAATCATCGCCCACATCCATCACGCCACGCTTTGACAATTCAGCAGTCAGCAGTGGCCAGTGTTTCCAGTCATCTTCGCTCAAGCCATCTTCGATAGAGATAAGCTTGTACTTCTTCTGCCAATCAAGCAACAAGTCAATCATCTGCTGTGACGAACGTGCCGCGCGTGGTTTCTTGAACTTATATTTCTTGGCAGCATAGAATTCAGATGCGGCAACATCGACCGCAAGATCAACATTCGTGCCATGCTTATACCCCGCCTGAGTAATTGCATCAATGATGAGCTTGAAGGCGTCTTCATTATTTTTAAGATCTACCGCGTATCCCCCCTCATCACCCTTACCGGTGGGAAGTTTCTTTTTGTGCAGTGCCCCTCCAAGCGCATGAAATACTTCGGCGCCAATCTGCACCATCTTCTGCATCGATGACGCCTTGGGTACAATCATAAATTCCTGCACATCAAGTGCCCAATTGGCATGTGCCCCACCATTCATAATATTCATCATCGGACGTGGCATCACAAAATCAGTGTATTGAATTTTATACACATGCCGCAAATAGCGATACAACGGCATACCCATCGCCACAGCACCAGCACGCGCGCACGCCAAAGAAACACCAAGAATCGCATTTGCTCCCAATTGCGACTTATTCTCAGTCCCGTCTTTTTTGATCATGAGGCGATCAATATCCTGCTGCATGGTAACGTCAATGCCGCGCAAAAGACGATTAACCGTCTCGTTGACGTTTGCCGCAGCCTTGGTAACACCTTTACCGTTATAGCGCTTCCCGCCATCCCGCAGCTCCAAGGCCTCATGCGTACCCGTTGAAGCACCTGAAGGCACACTTGCCGTACCGGTAATACCGCTCCGCAAGGTCACCATAACCTCGATCGTTGGGTTTCCCCGTGAATCCAGAATTTCGCGCGCCGCAATGTGTTTGATTTTTCGTGATGCCATAACCATGAAGTAATCGCGCCCCCTATGACGCATTGAGTTAAATGATAGACTCAGTATAGCAAAAAAATGCTTATGAGTTAAGCATTTTCCTGCGAGTCATCTTCTTCTGAAGCCAGGCGTTGCACGTCCACCACAATATCAAGAACCTGGCGCATGATCTCTTCCTCGTACCCGTTATGATCCAGGATCTCCTGCACTAAGTCAGGCATCTCGGGATCGTGTAACGAAGTGATGATCACATCATTGATATAATACGCGTCTTCGGGATTAATCACATGCATGATGAGCTCCAACCGGCTCGCGATTTTTTCCATGATCGTATACTGCATACCTAGATGGTTAATTTCTCAAGCGCGGGCAAAGTACCTTTCTCAATAAACTCCAGCATAGCACCACCACCAGTAGAGATGAAATCGATTTTTTTATTGAGCTTGAGCTTGTTAATCACCGCAATCGTCTCGCCGCCTCCCACCAAACCGTAGGGCTTTGCTTTGACATGCGTCGCGAATGTTTTGGCAATAGCATTGGTACCTTGCGCAAATTCAGGAACTTCAAACAATCCCAAAGGACCATTCCATACCAATGTTTCAGATCGCGCAATATACTTTTTAAAGAGCTTAATCGTCTCAGGACCAATATCAACGATATATGAATTACCATTCGTCGAGTCCATGTCATCAAGCTGCATAACCTTGTGGTCTGTACTTTTCTTAAGGCTACTTGAAACAACGATATCAACTGGCAATATTATTTTTTTCTCATATTTATTCAGCAAACTCTGCGACATGGCGAGGTAGTTTTTTTCATAAAACGACATGCCAACATCAATCTTCTTGTTAACAAAGAAGTTATTGGCAAGCGCACCCGCAATCAAAACATAATCAAACTTTTTACAAAAACGCTCAATCACCTTAATCTTGGTGGAGATTTTCACACCGCCGATAATTGCACAAGCAGGTTTTTTAAAGTTACTCATCACCTTTTGAATATTCTCAACCTCAGAGATTACATTAAACCCTGCGTACGAATCCAAAAATGCCGTGATCGCATGCACTGAGGCATGCTTGCGATGAGAAACGCCAAAGGCATCGTTGACATAAAAATCCCCCAGCATCGCCAAATGCTTGGCAAAGAGTTCGTCATTTGCCGTTTCATAATCATAAAAACGAACATTCTCCAAGAGCATGATCTCCCCTGGTTTCATTTTTTTCACCGCATCTTGAACCTTTGCCCCCTGACAGTCCGGCATAAAGCTCACTGCGTCATACCGCTCACGCAACACATTGACTACCGGCTTGAGACTCAAACTCATCACCTTCTTACCCTTGGGTCTTCCCAAATGCGACAAAATAACAACTTTTGCGCCGCGTTTCAGAAGATAATCGATCGTATCAAATGTCCGCACAATACGCTCCGTATCGACAATCTTCTTATTATGCAAATGAACATTATAGTCTGCACGAAGCACGACAACTTTGCCCTCAATAGCAGGCATCGCCTCTATCGAGCGTAATCGTAGAGTCATGTTATTCGAGGTTAGTAGGTAATGTTTCTTTGGTTATTGTCACCTTCTCAATAGTTCGGTCAGTAGCAGCCTCAACTTCAAACACGAGGCCATCCAGAGTAATGCGCTCTCCTTTTTCGGGGATACGCTCAAACGCATCAAGCAAAAGCCATGAGATTGAGTTGTTCTTCGGCCCCTGAATTGAGACGTTGAAAAAATCGTTTACTTCATCAATCTCCTCATCGCCATCAACCAGAATTGAGTTTTTGCCAAGACGCTTGATAATGAAATCATCAACATCCGACTCATCAGCAATCTGCCCCACTAACTGCTCCAAGATATCCTCCATCGTAATTAATCCTACCGTATCACCATACTCATTAACCACAATAGCGATATGTTTATGACGCTTCTTAAATTCACGCATAATTTCTGCGATTGGCTTCCCTTCCGGAACAAAGTAAGGTTTTGATGAGAGGTCCTTGAGTAAAATTTCAGCATCAAAACTACCCTCAGTTAATGACTCACCGATATATTTCAACACCTCGCGCAGACGCAAAATACCAACGATATTATTTTTATCTCCCTCATACACAGGGATACGAGAAAATGGTGAGGCGACAAGGCGCTTAATCACTGATGCAAGTTTACGACTCCCATCAACAGCAAAGATGTCTTTATACACCGTCATAGCGTCTTCAGCGGTCAGATCATCAAACTCAAAGACCTTCCCGATCATCTCAGCTTCTTGCGGATCAAGCGAACCTGACGCGGTTCCCTGCGAGATGACCGCCTTAATTTCTTCTTCCGACACGATTGATTCTTGAGGCGCTTTTGCGAGCGCAAGCATGCGTCGCGTTATATGATCCAAGAGCCAAATCACCGGATGCAGAGCACGAATCAAGAGGCGCATCGGCACAGCAGCAGCAAGCGCAATCTCGGTGTTCTTTGTTGTGGCAAATGCCTTGGGAGTAATTTCACCAAAAATCAAGACCATCACCGTCATAATACCAACAGCAATTCCCGCTCCTGACGACCCGAAAAATTCGGTTGCCAACACCGTCGCGTACGCAGAAGCACTAATATTCACTACGTTATTACCAATTAAAATAGCACTCAGTAAACGCTCTTTACGCTGCTTTAAGAGTGCTAATGTGTCGGCGTGCTTCACACCTTTTTCCACGAGCGCCTGCACCTTCGCCTCAGAAAGACTAAAAAAAGCAATCTCCATACCCGAAAAGGTGGCGGAGAGCACTAAGAGGCCCAAAAGCAAAATTATATCGGTAATCATTTATGGTAAAAGTAAACGACTGAGCGAAGCGATAGCCGCAGTCTCAGCCCGTAAAATACGGTCACCCAAGGTGACGGCATGACAGCCGTGACTCACCGCATACGCCACCTCGTCATCGGTAAACCCTCCTTCAGGGCCGATAAAAATCGAGAGTTCATTCGCAGTTACATACGCACCAAGCGGTTGCGAGGTCGAATGAGTTGAGGCAATTAAGTGTACTCCATCCGAGGGTAGTTCGTCAATGGCTCGCTCCAGGGGCGTCAACGCCCCGACCTGAGGCACCGCAACGCCTCCCGACTGCTCAGTTGCCTCACGAACAATTGCCTCATACCGCGCCTGCTGATTTGCCGAGATCGCCGTCTTGACGCACCGTGCGGTGATAACGGGGACGATAGCGGCAGCACCCAGTTCTGTCGCTTTTTGCAACACGAGCTCAAAATTATCTTTTTTGAGCATGGCCATGTACACCACAATGTTGCGTAAAAAAGGCTCTTTGCGACGCGTCTCGATAATCTCTCCACTCACGCTTCCTTTGGCAACCGAGCGCAGCACAATTTCATGCTCAACTCCTGTGCCATCAAAAAGCGTAATGCGGTCACCTGGTGATAACCGCAATACCAACACAATCTGTTTAATCTGAGCAGGATCATTGAGCTCAATCACCCCTTCCCGCTCAACACTATTAGCGACAAAAAATCGATGCATACTTCCTATCCTCCGTCTTTACCAGGAAGCTCTTGTGAAACACCCGTATTCTGTGACACCTTCATCGCCTCCTCTATACCTTTCCACAATTCTGGATTTTCTTCTCTGATACGGGCAACCTCTTCAAGATTTTCACTCTCGACCGCTTCTTGCAACGAGGCAATATCCCCCTGATTAAACTCTTGTAGAGATTTAATCATTTCAAGGGTTTCAGGAGACTTCTCCCCTATGCGTTTAAGTCCAGCTGCGCGCGCTTCCTCAGCAGCCTTAATTTGCTCGGGGGTTCGAGCTACTACCTCAATCTGATCAATTTGCCTGTCAGCTGCCTCTGATGGCTGAGCAGAAAAAAGTCCTGCAGTAGCACCAAGTGCCAACCAGAGCTTTTTAAGCTTTGAGCTTTCTTTTTTCGCCGATTGTTCAAATTTTGGCATAGTATTTTTCTTATTTACTTAAGCTGTGCCGCGGCATTCACGATCTCAACGAGACGGTGTGAGTACCCCCACTCGTTGTCATACCACGCCATTACCTTTACTAAATCACCATCGACCACGCGCGTCAAGGGCAGATCGATAATAGCAGAGTAGGTTTCCCCTACGATATCTGACGAGACCAAACCTTCGTCGCTCGTACGGATCACACCCTTATACAGCGGGTGCTTTTCCATCTGACGGAAATACTCATTCACCTCATCGACACTGGTCTTCTTGCCCAGCAACATCGTAATATCAGAAATCGAACCGGTAATCACCGGGACACGGATCGAGAGACCGTCAAACTTACCGACAAGCGATGGAATTGTCTTGGTTGTCGCAATTGCTGCCCCTGTTGACGTTGGGATCAAATTGTTCAACACACTTCTTCCCTTGCGGAAATCTTTTGCATCAGGACTATCAACAACTTTTTGCGTTGATGTTGCCGCATGTATGGTCGTCATGAGCGATTTTTTAACGCCAAACTTGCTGTGCATGAGATTAATGACCGGCGCGATACAGTTCGTGGTGCATGATGCATTTGAAATCAACGTTGCTGACTTCTTCATTGCCTTGTCATTCACTGAGCGCAGATATGTCTGAATCTTCTCATCCTTCCCCGGCGCTGAGAGCACGACTTTGCGCGCACCCGCCTGAATATGCAGCTGCGCACCCTCTGCCTTGGTGAAAAATCCGGTCGACTCAACCACCACATCAATACCAAGGTCCTTCCACGGCAACTGCGCCGGATCCTTTTGCGAGTAAATATGATACTTCTCGCCATTCACGCGGATAAAGTCCTTGCCATGACCAATCTTAAGATCAGAGACACCGTACGCACTATCATATTTAAGCAAGTATGCTAAATTTTCTGGCGTCGTTAAATCATTAATTGCCACAATATCAAACTTGGGCTTTTGCTGGAGATAGGCCTTGAAAAATTGTCGGCCAATTCTCCCAAATCCATTAATTGCTACGCGTGCTCGTGCCATAGGAAAAGTTATTATCAGTAAAAAATTATTCGCGAATTGCCGGGAAGAGTCCCTGCATCGCCTCTGTTGAGACAACCCCCTCAACCGACCCTTCAAAAAACTCTGATTCGTCCACCCCATCCTCGACAAGTTCATCCACCGCAACCTGCTGGCTCTGTTGCTCTGTGGTCGTCAAAACCGCTCCATCATAGACCGATCGACCGAAGATGATAAGGTAGGCAACATACGAGACAGCAAACACAAGCGCTGCCACGATCATCGCCTGAATGACATACACCACTGGATCCTGTGACGCTAAGTGATGAATGGTTGGTTGTTTTTTTGGTGATTGCGTTGCCATGGGAAGAAAGTCATGAGTATAGGCATAGTATAGCATACAACGCCCCAGTACGCCCATTCTTGTGCACAACAAAACACCACCACGCTTGAGAGCATGGTGGTGTCGTGCGATCGTTACGCGATCTGTTGCACTGAAAACCCGTGCACTTCAATTTTTTCTCCGATCGTTCCAATCTTTTCGTCAAGCAATTGCTGAATCGAAAGATCTTCATTTTTTACAAATTTCTGGTTGAGCAAGCATACCTCTTCGAACCACTTGTTCAATTTCCCCTCGACAATCTTCTCAACCATGTCTGCAGGCTTCCCTTCTGCCTTCAGCGCTTCAGCTAATTCTGCTTTCTTCGCCTCAGCGACGTCAGCAGGAATTTCTGAAGAGGCAACGAATTGTGGCTGTGATGCTGCAATATGCAATGCCAGGTCATTTGCCAATTCTTTGAACTGCTCATTGCGGGCAACGAAGTCAGTTTCACATCCAAGCGCGATCAAGACACCGAGTTTGCCCGTACTGTGAATATACGCATGCACAATACCTTCTGTGGTCGCACGGTCAGCGCGTTTCGCCGCAGCCTTTGCTCCCTTTTTGCGCAATTCTTCGATTGCTGCGTCTTCATCTCCTTGCGCTGCCTCAAGTGCCTCTTTCACATCTGCAAATCCAGCACCGGTGCGTTCTCGGAGACGTTTCACTTGTTCAATATCTACTGCCATAGGTACGTTTTGTATTACTAGTTATACGAACTGACTATTTTGCCGCCGGCACTTTCTTTGCCGCGTCAATTGCCATATCAGCAACCGCCGTAACGATGAGCTCAATACCCTTCTTTGCGTCGTCGTTTGCGGGAATGACATAATCAACCATATCAGGGTTCACGTTGGTATCACATAATGCAACGATAGGGATACCCTTCTTGTGCGCTTCAAGCAACGCCGTCTTCTCAGTCTTAATGTCCACAATGAACATCAATGCCGGTTCAATGTTGATATCTTTAACACCACCGACCAACGTCTCGAGACGGTCAATTTCGCGCTCGAACTGGATCTGCTCCTTCTTCGTGTACTTATTCAAGTCTCCGGTATCGCGCTGCTTCACCAAATCCTTCAACTTCTTCGCCTGACGAGTAACCGTGCGGAAGTTGGTCAACAAACCACCAACCCAACGGTTGATAACGTATGGCTGATCAGCACGCTGCGCCTGAGACTTGATCACCTCTCGAGCCTGTGACTTCGTGCCCAAAAACAAGACCTTGCCGCCGTTTGCGACTGTCTGGGTAATAACTTTTTCAACCTCACTCAACGCTTCATGCGTCTTTTCGAGGTCAATGATGTGTACGCCTGCGCGTACGCCGAAAATATACGGCTTCATTTTTGGGTGCCACTTTGATGACTGATGACCAAAGTGCACGCCGGCTTGAAGCAAAGCCTCAATACTTGGTACGTGTGACATAGTGTCGTTCTCCTTTTTATGCAGAGGATGGTTATGACCATCACCCTACCCTCAGCATGCGTTCCTTAGTGCCCCGTCAGGGGAAGGAGTGCAAGCGCATGCTTGTTTAATTAAAATCTATTGACGAGACGGATGTCCCTGCAATAGTGGCTCAAGTGTACTCAATCTCACGCAAAAGGTCAAGATCCCCTCGCTCCCAAAAAGCCGAGCGCTTGACCATTTGCTTTTTTTGTGATTTAATGCACGTTATCCATTGTAACCAACATCAGGAGGTCTATGCCGTGGAGATTGCTCTTTAATCCGAGTAAGTTCAGTATGTGGGGCGTTATCAGCATCATATTTGGATCAGCACTGCTGGCCGAAAACGGTGTTAACCATCCCGCAGCTATCGCAGGTGCACTCTTCAATCTCTGGGGGGTGATCTGCTTCTTCCTAGCGTTGAAAACGGTTGCCGATCGAGGCAAGCCGCTCACCGTCAAGGATCTGAGAGAAAACTGTATGTACGACGTCGTTTCATGGCCCCTCGAGGTCGAACATAACGACGAAACGCACTATCTGGTACTCTTGCGCAGTCTCTACGGGATCAGCTACTACCGCCTCCCCTTCCGCGCCTGCAAGTCCTTCCTCCACAAGAAAAATGGCCAGATTGAACCTCAGTCACATGAGGTTCTTGCCTAAACGACACATCGTTACCAAGGCCCCATGCACGCTGCGTGGGGCTTTTTTAATAAAACTAGTTACTGGTGGGTGAACACGAACACACAAAAGGTAAAAAAGTAAAAAGAGAGGCCTTCTATTTGTTCCTTTTATCTTTTAATCTTCAATCTTTAACCTTTTCCCTCTCACTATTGACAAAATTCACTATCTATGCTATGTTCATATGATTGCTGAGTACGGCAGTCACGTATGCCCTGCGCATACCCTTATAACATTCCCCCAAATCTCTTTCCTCTATGAAATACAAGCGTCATAAAAAAGAAGAGATCAACTTTTGCCAATCAGGCTTGCACCGACGACCCTACGCTTTTTGCGAAGGCGAGACATGCTACCTGATTGAGACCAGCACCATGGAAAAGTACAGTGTCCGTATCATTGTCTGCCAAGAGTGCAAAAAGTCCACCAAACAACGAGCAGTTGAAAAAATCCTGCTCGAGGCATAACCCGGTTCGTGTTGGGCGAAGGTGTCAACTCACCCTCCTCAGACACAGACCGGGTTTTGTTATTATCCTGCGAGATACTTGACAGTTAGGGCCCGATCAGTTACAATTCACGCACTATAAAACTAGCTCGTGTTATGAAACAAGACATTCATCCAAAGGTGCAGAACGTCATCTTCGAAGACGCTTCAACGGGAGCGCGTATTTTTACGACCTCGACGCTCGAAAGTCAAAATGTAGAAAAAGTTGACGGCGTAGAATATCACGTCATTCAGGTTGAAATCACCTCTGATTCTCACCCATTCTTTACCGGTAAAAAAGTACTTCTTGATACTGCTGGTCAGCTCGACAAGTTTAAGCAGCGCATGGAGAAGAAACAGGACGATATCAAGAGCAAGAAAGAAAAGAAAACCGCTCAGCGCAAAAAACGAGAAGAGAAAGAAGAGGCGTAACCCCTCATACGAAAAGATGCCACGCTTTTGCTATGGCATCTTTTTTATTATAATAAGCACGTATGAAACCACGATACGAAAAAATCAAAACAACCTTTGCAGATCTTGAAGCGCACATTCAAGATCCCGCCCTTGTGCAGGATCAAAAAAAATATGCACAGGTCTCTCAAGCGTATGCCGAGATCAAAGAACAGTATGAGGCCGTGCGAGCGCTTGAAAAAGTTGAAGCAGCCCTTGCTGAAGCTCGCGAAACAGCTGAAGGCGATGATGAAGAAATGGCGACACTCGCTTACGAGACACTACCCGAACTTGAGGCAAAACATGCACAGCTTGTCGCTGAACTTGAAGAACTCCTCATCCCCAAAGACCCTAAGGACGCAAAAGATGTGATCCTTGAAATTCGCGCCGGCGCCGGTGGCGATGAATCTGCTCTCTTTGCGGCTGACTTATTGCGCATGTATGTGCGCTATGCAGAACTTAAAGGGTGGAAAGCAACCATCCTCTCAGAGCATCAAATTGGTATCGGCGGATACAAAGAAGTTATTGTTGAAATCAATGGACGTGACGTGTATGGTCATTTGAAATTTGAATCAGGCGTCCATCGCGTGCAGCGTGTTCCCGAGACCGAAAAGCAAGGTCGCGTACACACCTCAACCGCAACGGTTGCCGTGATGCCACAAGTTGACGAGGTTGAGTTCACCATCGACCCCAAAGATTTACGCATCGACACACTCCGCGCGTCAGGCGCCGGCGGACAAAACGTCAACAAAGTCGAATCAG
This sequence comes from uncultured Gammaproteobacteria bacterium, assembly GCA_964541715.1. GTDB lineage: Bacteria > Patescibacteriota > Patescibacteriia > CAIXNZ01 > JADLGS01 > CAYRMM01. Next base: position 27,397 of record CAZIQD010000001.1, on the reverse strand, counting down.
CTGTCCGCATCACGCACATTCCAACCGGCATTGTCGTTACCTCGCAAGATCAGCGCAACCAACAGCAAAACCGCGTCAAAGGTATGCAAATCCTGGTAGCTCGCGTACAACAATTTGAAGAAGAAAAGCGCGCCGCAGAAGAAGGCGCCGCACGCAAAGCCTTAGTCGGCACTGCTGATCGATCAGAAAAAATTCGCACCTATAACTTCCCCCAAGATCGACTCACCGATCATCGCATCAAGCACAACTGGAGCAACCTCCCGGGCATTATGAATGGCGATCTTGATGACATCATTAACGCACTCAAGCAAGCTGATCGGGAAACGCACGTGCAAGCATAACCACACATGAACATCTCTCACTCCTCACGACGCATACGCGACATCCTCGCAAGCGCACCAGCACTTCTGGAGCCGGTGTTTGGCGACCCCCTCATTGACGTGGAGCAGCTCTTAGAATACGTCCTGGGATGCACCCGGACCGAACTCTACACACGCCTTGATGAAACACTCAGCTTTCATCAATATCGCCGCTGGAAACGGGCGTTCGCCAAGCGACAACGAGCACTCCCCGTGCAGTACATCATCGGGAGCGTACCCTTTGCCGGCCATCACTTCAAAGTCACACCAGCCGTACTCATCCCCCGCCCCGAAACCGAACAACTTGTTGACGTGGTGGCTGACTTCACACTCAAGCATGCCATTCGTAATGTCATTGAAATTGGCAGTGGTAGCGGCGCGCTTATTATCTCCATAGCACTCAAACTCAAACCGACCAAAAAATATTTTCACTACATAGCAACCGACATCTCCAAAAAAGCGCTCATCCTGGGGAGATACAATGCATTGCGCCACAAACTTGATATCAATTTTCGCCGACGCAATTTGCTCCTGCGCCCCAACACGTTCATTCCGCTCACCTCGTGGGTATTAGTCTCAAATCCACCCTATGTGAGAAGTGCTGATCTCGATGAACCAAGCATCGCGCACGAACCGCGCCTTGCGCTCGACGGTGGCCCTGATGGCCTTGATTACTACGACACCATCCTACGACAAGTCTCGCTGCTCCAAAACCAACCCAAAGCAATCTTTTTTGAAACTGGTCATGATCAGGCAGAAGCAGTGTCACTGCTTGCCCAAAAATATCTCGACGACTACGAACCCGCACTCATTCATCGTGACCTCATGGGGCGCGATCGCTTCATCGAAATCAACCGCACAAACTAAAACACCACGCCCTATCGCTGAAGAAAACTCAGCATGGCGTGGTGTTTTTATACTAGAACGTAAAGGTGTCGGGCTCCACGATATTGATCCAGATTTTCCCTCGCTGCAAAGCAATCTCATTGCCCGCTGCGTCATAATAGCGCGTCAGCTCGTCACGTGATGACTTTTCCCACGTCGCCTCATGTGCCTCTCCCTTATAGAACACCCAGGCCTTCCCGTCGCCAATGATGTCGATATTTCGTCGCCCCACCGTGTCATACACGACATGCGGATGTTCTTCCACAATGACCGTATCAACCCACACCTCATCGCCTGCCTCAGTGCGCACCGGCTGTTTTGCCTGATATCGCTGATACTGTTCGCGCTCCATGTCGTAGACATACTTTGCCTGATATGTTGAGGTCGTATAATTCACGACAATATCAGCCACCTCCTCCACAGCAGCCTCAGATCTTTGCGCGTCAACAAATTGCCACCCGTCAAAGACAGGTAGCTCAAATGCTCGAGCCTCAACAAGTGCGGCAAACAACTCGCCTGATGTATAGACATTATGTGGAGCAAAGCGGTTCGTCGCGCGCCAAAAATACTGAGAGGCAAAAAATTGATCAATATCAACCATGCCAAATTGCTTGATTTTTGAGAGTGCGTCAGGCGATCCACCAACATGCAGATACGGCGCATCAAACGGCGCAGCAAGCTCGAGATAATAGGTTCGCGCACTGCGCACCGGCCCAACCTTCGCAGGCATATCTGGCGAGGCAAAGAGCGCCAAAAAGCGAGGAATACGCCCCTCAGCTAAAACCTCATAGACAACCGAAGCCTTATCAATACCCGCCAACGGCCACGACTCACTGTTGTTTTCAATCATCACAGCAGCAAGATGCTGCGCACGATCAACCTCTGACTCAACCTCAACGCCGTCAATCACACGATAGAACCTCTCCTCATCAGCAATTTCCGCAGGCACCGGAGACTCTTCCCCAGCTGGCACACCATCACGATCCTGACGAGTCACCTGATTATAGAGCAAAACAAGAAAGATTAATCCGATGATAATCACAATCGGATACTTCTGACGAATAAGATTTTTTAATTGATCATTTCTCAGCATACGCATAGATTGGTTTATTACACTCCTTCTAGTATAGCATAGACGCAAAAAGCTTCCTCAGACACGAGAAAGCTTTTTTGCTTGGATATCAGATTATGCTGCAGGAGCTTCTTCAGTTCCTTCTTTCTTCTCTTCCTTCTGAATAGCCGCAACTGCCGCTGCTTCATCAACAACAACATCTTCAGCCTCTTCACGAACTTCCGTTACCTTCACAACCAAAACGTCTTCTGAAGTTTCAAATGCGACACCTGCAGGAAGCTGCAAGTCACCAACGTGAATCGTGTCATCAAACGTCTTGAGCACTGACACGTCAATGGTAATTTCATGAATCAGATCCTTTGGCAAACAACGAATTTCAACTTCATCAAGATTTTGGAGCAACGTTCCTCCCAACTTAAGTGCTGGAGCTACACCAATATAATTCAATGGAACGTTTGCGGTAATTTCCTTGTTCATATTAACTTCAAAGAAATCAATATGAATGATCAAGTGAGTCGTCGGATGACGCTGAATATCATAAATCAACACAGGCACTACTTTACCGTCAATCGTCAAATCAACAATAGAGTTTTCACCTGCCTTATCCCAGACCGCTTCAAATGCAGATCGTGGAACTTTAACGACGATATTTTCTTTGCCACCATAGACAACGCCAGGGATCATTCCTGCTTCGCGTACGTCGTACACGGCTTTACCAAGCTCTGTTCGTTGCTGGCCTTCTAATGCAAATTGAGCCATATATCACAAAATTCAATTACTTAAGAATGAGGGTTCCACATCCCTCATACAAGTGGGTGCGGGTATGATAATCAAAAAGCCGGGAATTGTCAACCGCTATCGCACCGAACGACCACGCATCGCAACCGACTGCACAATCCCCAGCAACATCATGGTGGCCACCAGAGATGACCCCCCATAACTCACCAAAGGCAAGGTAAGTCCCGTTACCGGCAAGAGTCCCAGATTCATGGAAACGTTAATGATCATTTGTGTGAAAATCACAAACAACGCACCAAGCACGAGATATGAGGCAAAGTTATCAGCTGCCTGACGCGCAATCACCAACATACGCCACAACAAGACGCCAAACAAAGAGATCAGTACCACAACGCCGACAAACCCAAGTTGCTCGGCAATCACGGCAAAGATAAAGTCGGTTTGTGCCTCGGGAAGAAATTTCAGCTTCGACTGCGAGCCAAAACTCAATCCCCGTCCAAATAACTGCCCTGAACCAACCGCAATTATAGCCTGCGTGACGTTATACCCCGTTCCCAACGGGTCAAGCTCAGGCTCCAAAAAAACTCTGATGCGGTTTTTTTGATATTCTTCAAACACCGCAAACCACAAGACACTCAAGGTGGCAGCAAACCCTGCCATCATAGCAAGTAGATGCGCTTTGCGTATTCCCGTCACCAAAATCAAGCCAAGCCACACCGCCCCCAAAATAACCGCCGATCCAAAATCGGGTTGCAATAAAATCAACCCCACGAGCAGCGCCACACCCAACGCACTTGCTATCAAATACTTCAGCTGTTTAATATATTTCGCCTTTGCTGCAAAAAATGCAGCCAGCACGACAACTTCAATAATTTTCACCAACTCTACCGGCTGTAACGAAAACGGCCCCAGGACAAACCATCCTGTCGTACCACGTACCGTACTTCCAAACACCAAGACAGCAACAAGCAGCAGGACACCCACGACAAGCAAGGGGCGTGCAAGCCGCGCAAGCATGCGATAATCAAGAAAGAAAGCGATCCCCACATACAACGCCAATCCAACCAAAACAAAAACAATCTGCTTTTGAAAATTGAGCAGATCGGACGGATCATCACTCCCCAACGCAATGGAGTACAGCATGATCAGACTGGTCGCCAGCAAAATTATCATCGCAATAGCTGACACCCAATCAAAGTTTTTGACGAGCACTGAGGGGCGAAGTTTCATGCGCCACAATTCACTATCAAAATGCTACGTAAGCGCTCTCAGCAAGGTAATTGATATCAAGAATCACCTGCACTGACTGCACTGCCGGAATATTCTCAATCCATCGTACCTCGATCGTCCGGCTTTGTCCAGCCATGAGCCGATCAACGGTAATCTCCTGAATACCAACAATTGTCGACCCACGTTGCAGCAACACCTGAAAGCGCGGTTCATAATAATTAAAACTTGAATTATTCACAACCGTGAAGACCGCACGATTCGCCTCAATATTTTCTTCGGCCTTAGGAATATAGGCGACATCACGCACCTCAAACTGCGCACGCTGCGCCTGCAACGTCGCAAAATCGTTTTCGCGAATCCAGCGAATATCAGTAATGGTTACTCCTAGTACCTGGCGCCCTTCGATATCCAGATCAAAGAGATACTTCTCTTCTCCGGGCATGATAAAGCCACGTCGCACCATGGCCGTGCCATCCGAAACGTTAAACTGGTAAGCAAACTCAGCTCCCCACGAAGCATTCGGGTTGCGCAGGCGCGCGAGGGCATCCAGACGATTTTCAAACGAAGTAAAGGTTGCCACCGAGAGCGTGAGGAGTGGTCGTGGCTGCGTCACATCAAACAACGCACTCACATCACTATACTGATTCACCACCAGATCGCGTTCAATCAATCGATCTTTTTGATACTCGACGCCAAACGCCATCACCAAACTAAACAAAATATACCCCCAGACGAGCATGTTGATCAAAAATAATCCGGCAGTCAATAAGCGCTTCAAAAGCAGCTTATTGGTCACAAACCAATAGCCGAAGCGTAAGCGCTTTTCGCTCAGTTGCTGATACTCATTCATATGCATAAGTATAGCATACCAGCAGCACACAGATAAATAAATCACGTCACTCTCAAACGACGTGGCGAAAAAAAATGCCGGCACCACAGAGTGATGCCGGCGAAGAACCGGAGTGTCGGTGTTTCACGCGGGCCAGTTTCCCGTCCCGTGCGTGAGCGTGCCTTCGAGCGCGAATGTACCACCACCCATATCACTCAAAGCGCCGCTCTCCAACTTGCTGAGCAGCTGCTCCTTGGCCGCTTCCAGCTGCATGCGCAGCGTCAGCGAACTCGAGGCATCGATCAGCTTTTTGAGCGAACGCTCCAATCGCTGGGTGATATCCTGCAGCGCGCCTTCCGTGACGGGCACGATGGCGACGCTGAAGTTTCCGCGCTTGTACGTCGGCACGGCCTTGAGGACCAGGTACTCAACGTTCGCCTTGCTCAGAAGCTGATCGGCGATACTGGGCACGTCGCCCTCGTAGACCGCCTCGGCGAGCGTATTGAAGGTCAGCGACTGATTCGCTTGACGCTCCCCCACCCACACGCGGTAGGCAGGTACCTTGGGCGTGGAGACCGTGCACGGATGCACATCCAGCAACGCTGGCGTACAGGCCTGTACGGTGTAGATGGGATTGTCGCACGTGAAGTGCGCGCTACTCAGGAGTGCCGAGAAGGCATCCTTGAGCAGCATATTGAAGTACTGCTGCATGAGAGCCCTCCTTTACGCAGCTGCGCTCACCCCCAACAGCTCATAGCTGATGAGGTCGGCGACGGTTTGATAGGTACCGATCAGACGACCCACGGTCGTCGCATCGGCCAGACGTTTGACGGCCTTGTTCAGGTCGTCGCACAGCTGCTGAGCAGCTGTGGCATTGGCCGGGTAGATGCGGATCCGGATATCCCCTTCATGCCGATAGGCATCCTTGAGAATGATGAGATCCGCATCACGGCCGCGGAGCTGGTTGCCCAGCGCCTGCGCCCACGGCCAGCCGCACAGGTACGTGGTGAGCCGGTGCAGCGTGTAGCCGCCGGCGCCGTCAAGACGTACGAGCGCTGCTTCGCACTGCTCGTCACGGTCGTCGGTCACCAAGGTGGGGACCAAGGACGCGTTCAGTTGTTCATGATGATGGAACTCAATGCTGGCATTCCGCACTGAGCACCACGGGTGATCCAAAAACAGACACGCTTCACGCGCGATGTCGTTGGTTGCGTTGAATGCTTGCATGATTCCATCCTTTTGAAAGTACTGTTGAACGATGTCCTACCGTACCGTATAATCAGATTTTTGTCAAGAAAAAACGGGGACCCTCGAAAGGATCCCCGTCACACTGTCGGTGGACAGATTTTAGGCAGCCCGCTTCACGTTCAAACGAACGTTGCGCAGCAGGTACATGCCGATGGCCGCGAGCGTGAATCCGCAGTAGAGCTTACCCTCGTTCATGAGTGAAATCAGCTCCAATTGCGTAAACCACCGGACCTTGGCGATCAGCTTTTCGTTGGGGTCTTCCCGATCCTTGGGCTTGCGCGTCGGATCGATAACCCCGCACTGCACCTCGGTGAGGTGCGAGACGAACGCTGTGTTGTCGCAGACCTCGCCCAACGATGTGGCCGAAACGACCATGGACTGCGTTTCTTCGCGCGCCTCACGCAGCGCGGCATCCTTGCCGCTTTCCGTTGCCGAAGCAGCAAAACCTCGCGGCGCCTCCCAGCACTCACGGCCCAGAAGCGTGTCGATGATCTTGCGCAGCTCGCCGCGCGCAAACAGCTCCTTGTATTCCTTCATGTTGCGCGCTTGCGGCCGGCTCGCATTCTGCAGGCCGAAGTAGACTTCGCCACCGGTAATCTTGATGGGCAAAAACAGTCCACCACCTGCCTCCATGCGCAGAATCTGGTCGTACAAGAAGTCACCCTTGTCGTCCACGTTCATGGCACGCAGCACATGCACGTGAAAGTTGGGGTTGGCGATCACGTCGCCATCGGGAAACTCGGCGGTACGCCACCCCAGCGCGACTTTGGCGCGCTCTTCGGGCGTCTTTTTGCGCTGAAGCGTGCGTTTAAGCACAGAAAAATCAAATGAACGAATGGGCATCTCGAAGCCTCCTTGGCTAGATGTGAAAGAATTATCTACCATACCCAAAGCACCGCATACTGTCAAGCGATTTTGCTTATCTATACACAATAACTCCCTTTCTTCTTTTGCGCTTCAATGCTATACTGTTTGAGTATTTTAGCTAACTGACACTACTGTATGGCGACAACCAAGAAATCAGCAACGCCAGCCAAAGCGGCAAAAAAGACCAAAGAAACCGGAGCATATGGCGCCGAGCAAATTACCGTCCTTGAAGGATTGGATCCCGTGCGCAAGCGCCCGGGTATGTATATCGGTAACACCGCAGAGCGCGGCTACCACCACATGATCTGGGAAATCGTCGATAACTCAATCGACGAAGCCATGGCGGGTCACGCAGACACCGTTACCATCACACTCAACCAAGACGGCTCCGTCTCAGTTGCCGACAACGGTCGCGGCATCCCTGTCGAAAAACACAAAACGACCGGCAAATCAGCACTCGAAACCGTCCTCACCGTCCTGCACGCCGGAGGTAAATTTGGCGATGGCGGCTACAAGGTCTCAGGTGGTCTGCACGGTGTAGGTGTCTCTGTTGTGAACGCGCTCTCAGAATGGCTCAAGGCAGAAATCAAGCGCGACGGACATCTGTGGGTGCAGGAGTACAAAGACTCCAAAGCAGTAGCCAATGTCAAAAAAGTAAAACCAGTCAAAGGAACCGGGACACGCATCACCTTCAAGGCGGCTGACCAGTTTTTTACCGTCAACGAATATAAGTTTCAATATATCATCGATCACTTGCGGCAACAGGCATACCTCACCAAAGGTGTGAAAATTGTGATGCAGGATCACCGTGACCCAGGCAATAAACTTGAACACATCTTCTACTTCGAGGGTGGTATTGCTTCGTTTGTCCGTCACCTCAACCACACCAAAACACCCAAGCACGACAATGTGTTTTATATAGAAAAAACTGTCGAGGACGTACAAGTGGAAATCGCGGTACAATACGTTGATGAGTACAACGAAACAACCCTCTCCTTTGCAAACAACATTCATACCACTGAAGGCGGTTCGCACATGGTTGGATTTAAGTCAGCACTCACCCGCACCATCAATACCTACGCCCGTACTAAAAATATCCTCAAAGAAAAAGATGAGAACCTCACCGGTGACGATACGCGCGAAGGATTAACCGCCATCGTCTCCGTCAAACTCCCTGAGCCACAGTTCGAAGGACAGACAAAAGCAAAATTAGGAAACGCTGAAGTGAAGGGTATCGTAGAAGGCGTTATGGCTGATGCCTTTGGTATGTACCTCGAAGAAAACCCTAAAGATGCTGAGGCGGTGATCAGTAAGTGTCTCCTCGCAGCAAAAGCCCGCATGGCGGCACGCGCTGCTCGTGACACCGTCTTGCGTAAAGGCGCACTCGACGGCTTCAACCTCCCCGGCAAGCTTGCTGACTGTTCATCTCGCAACCCGGAAGAATCAGAACTCTTTATCGTCGAGGGAGACAGTGCGGGTGGTTCTGCAAAGCAAGGACGCCATCGTGAGAACCAGGCAATTCTACCGCTCAAAGGTAAAATTTTGAATGTAGAACGCGCGCGTATCGACAAGATGCTTGCCAACAACGAAGTCAAGTCGATTATTATCGCACTCGGCACCAACATCGGTGAGATGTTTAACATCGAAGATTTGCGTTACCACAAGATCGTCATCATGACCGATGCCGACGTTGACGGTGCGCATATTCGCACACTGCTGCTCACCCTCTTCTTCCGCTACTTCCCTGACCTCATCAACAACGGGCATATCTATATTGCCAAGCCGCCACTCTACAAGCTCACCAAAGGTAAGGAGTCGGCATACGTCTATAGCGATGAGGAGAAAGAAGAGATCCTCAACGGCTGGCGCAAAGCATATGACGCTTCTGACAAACCGGTAAAAGCGAAAGCGGTCAAAAAAGCAGTTCCCGCAACACAAGGTGCCGGAGATGAAGCTTCTGGAGATGATGAAGAAGGTAAAGAGCAGCCAAACGCTATTTACATTGGCTCTATCAAGGTGAATATCCAGCGCTACAAGGGTCTCGGTGAGATGAACCCCGACCAGCTCTGGGAAACCACGATGGATCCGACAACGCGTACGCTCAAACAGGTTACTGTTGAAGACGCTGCCAAAGCAGATCAAATCTTTGAAATCCTCATGGGTAACGAAGTTGCCTCGCGCAAAAAGTTTATCCAAACAAACGCAAAGGAAGTGAAAAACCTCGACGTCTAACACACCTGCCCCGCCAAGGGGCAGGTTTTCGTTTATCCACTCCATGGTGCGTTTATAAAACTTGACAAACGATACGTGAATTGCTATAGTGAAAAACATCGTAAAGGCCCCCGGAAGGGGGTTTTAAAATACATTAATTTCTAAGCTTTCGTATGAA
>CAZIQD010000001.1:15104-17680 GCA_964541715.1 uncultured Gammaproteobacteria bacterium | reverse complement strand
AAAGGCCCCCGGAAGGGGGTTTTAAAATACATTAATTTCTAAGCTTTCGTATGAACAAGCTGGTTAAGTATCTCAAAGAGGCCCGCGAAGAGTTCCACAAGGTCACCTGGCCGACACGCACGCAGACCATCCGCTACTCACTGCTCGTTGTGGGTATCTCGGTCTTTCTCGCTGTATTCATCGGATTTGTCGACTACGCCCTCAATGTCGGCGTTGAACAGGCTATTGACGCGACCACAGAACCCCTCTCGTTTGATGAATTCTCTGACTTTGACCTTGAATCACAAGGTATTCAGGTAACGACTGAACCGGTTACTGACGAAGCAGTTGCACAATAACGCTCATCAACGTTTAATTAATCACTCGTCCTATGGCAAAACAAGTCTCACGCGGAAAACAATGGTACGTGATTCACACCTACTCAGGGTATGAAGACCAGGTTCGCGACGCACTCTTGCAGCGTATTGAAACAACCAACATGGGAGACCGCATCTTTGATGTCGTCGTACCCACTGAAAAAAAGGTGAAGGTCAAAAACGGTAAGCGCAAAACCTACGTGGAGAAGGTGTTCCCCGGCTATGTCCTCGTACACATGATCGTGACTGACGACTCATGGTATGTGGTCCGCAACACGCCCAACGTCACCGGATTTTTGGGCTCAGGAACCACGCCGGTCCCTATGTCACAGCAAGAAGTTGACCGTATGTTTGCGAAGATGCAGGAAGAAGAACCGAAGACCGAAGTTGATATTGAGATTGGCACGCCGGTTATCATCGTTGATGGACCATTCAAAAACTTCGAAGGTAAGGTGATCGATGTTGATGCAAGTAAGGGCAAGATTAAAGTACTCACTTCAATGTTTGGACGCGAAACACCAGTAGAAATTGACTTTTTGCAGGTCAAGAAGGTCTAAACCTTGACGAAAGCAGCCAAAATCGCTACACTGACGGCACTGTTACGCACATGCTTCATGTAGCTGAGCGCTTCTTCTCAGCAATGAAAACACTTTTATGGCAAAGAAACTCAAAGTAAAATTTAAAGTTCTGGCGCGCGGTGGTCAGGCAAATCCAGCTCCCCCACTTGGGCCAACGTTGGGACAACACGGTGTCAATATCAACGAATTTACCACCCGTTTCAACGAAGAGACCAAGGATCGCATGGGAGAAATCGTTCCGACGATTGTTACCTTGTATGACGATAAGTCATTTGACCTCGCCTACAAGACAGCACCGGCATCAGAATTGATCAAGCAAGAGCTCAAGCTCAAGAAAGGTGCTGACAAACCGGGAACTGAGGTTATCGGTAAGATTACACAGGCACAATTGGCAACAATTGCAGAGAAAAAGATGCCTGATCTCAACGCAAATGACCTCGAAGCGGCAAAACGCATTATCGCGGGTACCGCAAAACAAATGGGACTCACCATCGAAGACTAACTTCCTCCAATACCTACGCATCTGCGTGGGTATTGTTGTTTTTCGGGCAAACCCTTCCCCTGCTCGCCACTCTCCTGCTATACTCTACCTATAGCTATTAGCTCATACGCCTATGTTTATCTTTGCCGCAGTTCTTTTGACTCTCTTTTTAATCATCTTATTTGTCTTTCTTATGGCAACCAACCATGCGCAAGCCTCACCAAAAGACTTCTTTTTGCATCTTTTGGCAATTGTGACCCTGTACATCACCGCGTTTTCATTCGGTACACTCGTCTTTCAGCTCATTAACTTCAACTTCCCCGACGAGCTCTACTACTTCTCATCAGACGGATTCATCAACGCGATTCGCTATGCGATCTCATCATTGATTGTTGCCTTGCCGACCTATATTGTTGCGTCACGCTTCATCACCAAGCAGTACCTCAAGGATGCAGAGAAGAGAACTTTGCGCATACGAACCTGGCTGATTTACTTCACACTCTTTGCAACCGCAGTAACAATCCTGATCAGTCTCATGTCAATTGTCTATCAGTTCTTGGGCGGCGAGCTCACCGTACGCTTTACGCTGAAAGTGCTGACTGTGCTCTTTATTGCCGGCATGATCTTTGGCTACTACCTGTATAAGGTACGTGCCGAGAAGGAAAATCAACGCATTATTATGGCATTTGCCGGCGTGACCATCCTCACGACCCTTATCTTCGTCATCTTGGCATTTATGCTCGTCGGCTCACCGGCGACCCAGCGCGCACGTCAATTTGACCTCACGCGTCTCAACCACCTTGGCCAAATCAGCAACGAAATTCAGTACTTCTTCGACCAACACGAGCGTCTACCTGAATCACTTGGGGAGCTGACACCAATCTATACGATCATCCCCGTCGATCCGCAGACACAGGAGGCCTATGATTACGAGCCCCAAGCTGGCACAACCTACCAGCTCTGCGCCGTCTTTACGCTTGATAAGTTCAAGCCAAAGGGTGAAACACAAACCTTCAAGAGTGCCTACATCAGTGACAAAGACTTTACTGCGGGACGCAACTGTTTCGAACAAACAGTCACGATCAATCCCAAGCAAGAAGTTCCCTCAATCATCCGATAGTCTCTCCTCACAACACCCCCTTGCCGGGGGTGTTTTGTGTT
>CAZIQD010000001.1:7747-15004 GCA_964541715.1 uncultured Gammaproteobacteria bacterium | reverse complement strand
TCAGGTATCCTGAGGCCATATCAGTAGGAGGCCTAGTACTTCCCCACGGGGTTAAGGAACCGTCGCTTGGACTACTATGACAACTCAGTTATTGAGACGTTATAGTGGCTGACCCACTATTTTTTATTCACTGACTTACAACGTCTATGCCAAAACGACGCATGAAGATCAAAAAGCGCGACTCAGTGCGCTTGAAAGCAGCTCAACAGACCGTTGACGCAAACACGACCTATGAACTCGCCGATGCCGTGAAGCTGGCAAAAGCAACCTCAACCGTGAAGTTTGATGCTTCAGTTGAAATCCACGCTCGCCTGGGAATCGACCCAAAAAAGGGTGACCAACAAATTCGCTCAACCGTGTCATTGCCACACGGTACGGGTAAAAGCATTCGCATTGCCGCTATCGTCCCTGATGCGTTGCAAAAGGAAGTCAAGGAAGCAGGTGCTGCCATCGTCGGTGGCCAGGAACTGATCGATGAGATTGAGAAAACCAAGAAAATCGAATTTGATATCTTGGTAACCACCCCTGACCTGATGAAAGATCTGGCGAAAATTGCTAAAATCTTGGGTCCAAAGGGTATCATGCCTAACCCAAAGACTGACACGGTTACCCCAAACCCTGCAAAAGCTGTGCAACAGCTCTCAAAGGGTAAGGTTTCGTTCAAAAATGACGCAACGGGTAACGTTCATGTTGCTGTTGGTAAGGTCTCTTTTGACGACAAACAACTGATCGAAAATATCCAAACCTTTATCGATACGTTGCAGAAGGTGAAGCCAGCAACCAGTAAAGGTATCTACATCAAGTCGCTCTACCTAGCGACAACAATGGGTCCATCAATCAAAATCTCAGCGTAACCGCTACCTCACAACCCGCTCATTGAGCGGGTTGTGTTTGTCTCCAGCCAGCCTGTTTTCAAAATCTCAAAAATCATGATAAGATAAGGACGCCTGTGGACAAGTGCTCAGGCGTTTTTATCTGGATATTTTCCGTACTCACGGAAGGCTAACTAACAAGCATGACGCCATGATTTTTTCAGACAATGATATCCGCGCAGCTATTGCGGATGGCCGCATCTCAATCACTCCCATTCCTGATCTTGATGTTGCACTGGGAACCTGCTCGATCGATCTGACGTTGAGCCGTGAATTTAAGGTCTTTAACCACAGTAGCGTTGCCTACGTCGATCTTAAGAACCCCAACGTGACTGATGGCCTCATGCAAGACTATATCGTCCCAGAAAATGAACCTTTTATCATGCAGCCGGGTGATTTTGTCCTGGCAATTACGAATGAAAGCCTTGAAATTGCTGATGATTTAATTGGACGTATCGAAGGACGCAGCTCATTGGGGCGTCTTGGTATTATTGTGCACGGCACAGCGTCAGTCTTTGACGCAGGATGGCGCGGACGACCCGTTATGGAACTTGGTAACTTAGGCAATGTCCCTGTCGCGCTCTATCCGGGAATGCGCATCTGCGCCTTTACCTTCGAAGAGCTCAAGTCGCCCACCTCAATCCCGTATCATCAAAAAGAGGGTCGTAAGTATCGCAACCAAAACGCACCCCTCACCTCAAAGCTTGCAGAGGAAATTTCATCACAACAATAACCATCGTACGTCATGCGCGTTGAAATCCTTAAAGTCCATCCAGATGCCGTCCTCCCCTCCTACGAATCAGCCGGGGCTGCGGGCTTTGACTTTGTCACCATCGAAGATATCACCATTGACCCAGGAGCGATTGCGCTCATCCCCACTGGTCTTGTGGTGAACACGCCAGAAGGATACATGCTCATGATCACACCCCGCAGCTCAATGCCCAAAAAGACCGGTCTGCGCATGCCGCACTCGGTCGGCGTTGTTGACTCTGACTACTGCGGCCCCGAAGACGAAGTGAAAATTCAGGTGCACAACCCAACCGACGCCCCCATCACCATAGAAAAAGGTCAGCGCATCGCACAAGGTATTTTTGTACCCGTTGCACAAGGGGTATTTACCCAAGTTGACCAGCTCGACACACAAACCCGCGGCGGATTTGGCTCAACAGGCCACTAACATGTTAGTCGATGGTCAATGGTAGATGGTTAATGGGTAACAATCCTTCAACACCCCATCAATCTTCCTCCATTAACCATACACCATCATCCATTAACCAGTTTCCCATGTTCACCCCACGCGACATCATCATACTTGACGGCAACGAGACGCGCGAAGCACTCGAAGCTATCCGTGATAATGCCCCACTTCCTGAGAACTCCTCACAAGGTCTGGATGCGGAAGCACGCGCCATGATCCAATCTTTGTATTCACGCTCTCCCAAGAGCGTACGGGGTCAATTGGAAAAGGTACTCGAAGCTGATGCGGGTTCGTTCATGGAAAAATTTTACGTCAACTATGGGCACAAAAGTATCGGTGACTGTGGCTATGTCACGATCTTTGTGGAGCAGGTTTCAATGTTTGTGGCCAAGGCGATCCAAGATAACCGACTCTACTCAGGTCAAGAAGCAAGTACCCGCTATTTGGATTTTTCACAGCAACCGATTAACGATCCTATCGGTTCCCCTGAATCACGAGCCATTCTTGACGATTGGATGACATTTTACAGCGCCTCGGCTGAGCCGCTGCGCGCCTTCCTCAAGACCAAATACCCGCTGAATGAAGGTGAGGATCCAAAAACCCACGAACGTGCCATTAATGTGCGCTCTTTTGATATTTTACGCGGATTTCTGCCCAGCGGAGCGACCACACTCCTCGCCTGGACAACCAACCTGCGCCAAGCAGCAGACAAGCTTGATGCCTTACTGCATCACCCGCTCACTGAAGTGCATGAAACAGCAGCAGATATCCTCGCTGCGTTGCGCGAGCGCTACCCCACTTCGTTTTCACATAAAGATCGTCCCGAAAAAAATACATACCTTGAAGCTGTCGGGCAAAAGTACTTTTTTGCACCACAGCAACATCCTGAGTTTGCGATCACCGCAACCTTCAAGCAGGATCCCGCAGAGTATGCCGACTTGTTGGCAAACCGTCCTAAATACAGTGAGTTACCCAACTGGATGGACGAACTGGGCATGATTGAAGTTCAGTATCTGCTTGATTTTGGATCGTTTCGAGACGTCCAACGCCATCGCGCCGGCATCATTCGCATGCCCCTCATGGAGACACGCTGGGGATTTCATCAGTGGTATCTTGACCAACTCTCCCCCGAACTGCTCGCAGCAGCACAATCACTCATCGATCAACAAGTTGAGCGTATCAATGCGCTTAACTGCTCACCTGAAGAACGTCAGTACTATATTCCCATGGGCTTTAATGTGCCTGTACAGATGAGCTTTGGCCTCCCGGGCTTGCTCTACTTTGCCGAACTACGCTCGGGTAAAACAGTACATGCCTCGCTACGCCCAATCGCGCAAAAAATTGCGGCATCCCTGCAAGAACTGGTTCCCGGACTCGCCGTCTATGCCGATACCGACCTGGATGACTGGGATGTGCGCCGCGGCAACCAGACGATTCTTGACACAACCACAGGCAAGGCACTCTCAGATTAATCCACCTTGCATAACCCCCCAAACATGATAAGCTATGAGCAGCCCTTGCCAGCAGGGGCTGCTTCTTCATCTCTCTATGGCAGTTTTATCAAAGCACGACATTATCGAAAACATCAAAACAGGAGGATTAGTCTTTTCTCCTGAAGTTGACGCTTTCCAACTCCAACCCCATTCGATTGATTTGCGCCTGGGCTATACATTTTATATTGGTAAGACATGGGAAATGACCCAAAAAGGTCGCTCCGCGCTCAATGTCGACTATTTGAATAACCTCAACAACAAAAACTTCTTTGAAATCGTCAACCTGATGCCGGGGCAGTATTTTGACCTCTTGCCCGGAGAGTACGTGGTTGCGACCACGCTCGAATCAATTCAGATCAAAAATCTGAACCTCATGGGCATGCTCTTCCCCCGCTCCAGCTTTAATCGCCGCGGACTGACGATCGACATCGCCGGTGTGATTGACTCAGGGTACATGGGACACCTCATGATCCCGATGCGCAACAACACGAGCTACCAACCCATCAAGCTCTATCCAGGAGAGCGCATCTGCCAGGTAACCTTCCAGGAACTCACCTCAAAACTCTCTCCCGAAGATGCTGCCATCACAGCACACCACCGACAGCAACTCAAATACTCCAGCACTACCTTCTCCGAACAGGAAAAAGCAGACGAGCAAAAGTATATTCTCGAAGGAAAAATCGACAAACTCAAGTCCCATTATCGCATCTAAAAAGCCCTATCTTGGGGCTTTTTTTATTCTCACAAGCGTGATATACTGGGACCATCATTGATAATTAATCTTTTGCATGGACGGCTCATTTATCGTCTTGTATGGGGTCAATAACCTGGGTAAATCAACGCAAGCACGCATGCTCGTTGACGCGCTCAATGCCCGTGGCATAGCAGCTGAATACCTCAAGTATCCTGTCTACGGCCTCGCGCCCTTTGGTCCCATGATTAACGCCTATCTTCGAGAAGGCAACCCGCACCAGCTCTCTGCGCGTGAAGCACAAATGCTCTACACCCTTAACCGCACCCAGTATGAGACGACGCTCAAAGAAAAGTTAGCATCGGGCATCACCATCATAGCGGAAGACTACATCGGTACAGGGCTTGCCTGGGGTGGTGGCGCGGGTGTTGATATGGACTTTCTCTCACAAATCAACAGTCATCTAATCCCCGAACACACGGCATTTCTCTTCGAGGGTGAACGATTTTCGGAAGGGATTGAATCAGTACACAAGCATGAGCAAGATGACGAACTAACCAGAACAGTTCGCGAACTCCATTCTATGCTCGCTCACCGACACGGCTGGATCGTCGTCAACGCAAACCGCGACAAAGACACCATCCACACCGAATTACTCACTCATCTTGGATACATCTCATAATTTTTATCCCCTTATGACTTCAACTCAACTGCGCAGCGCGTGGCAACTCATCGTTGATGCATGGCAGCTCTACCGCACTCACTTTAACATCTTTGTCCAACCGGTGCTTATCATCGCCCTGCTTTCGCTTGCCGCACTGCTACCTGAATTTTACACCTTTCCCTACTCAACACCGCTCTACATCCTCCTCGTGATTGCCCTCGTGCTCGTGAGTATCTGGATCTCAATTGTCTTTGCGCAACTTATTGATAAACTTTCACGTAAAGAAAAGATTGCACTGGACGTCGTATACAAAGACTCATACGCTCGCTCCCCACGCTTTTTGTGGATCTCTGTTGTCGTAGGTCTCATCGTATTGGGAGGATTCCTCCTGCTCATCATTCCCGGTATCATCTTCAGCGTCTGGTATGCCTTTGCGGCACTCTACATCGCGCTTGAAGCGCGCACCATGGGCATCGGAGAAACACTCAAAGCATCAAAAAATATTGTCATGGGTCGCTGGTGGGGTACGGTATGGCGCCTCGTAGCTCCACAAATTTTCTTCTCGATTATTTTGTACATCATCGCCTTTGGTATCGTTGGTATCGCCTCAGCAGGACAGATCACCATCGCCAGCTCAATGAACAATATCTGGATGAATGCGCTCATTGCACTCCTCTCAGCACTCTTTAATCCCCTGATGATCGCTACCAGCGTCTTCCTCTTCCGCGATCTACAGAAAACTGCCCGCTCATAATTGTTGTGTGATCTTACCGTTATCCCTATGAAAGAACTCGAAGCAGTAATTGGACTGGAAGTACATGTCCAAGTCACCTCAACCGAATCAAAAATGTTTTGTTCGTGCAGCAATAAGGGCGACGAACTCCCTCCCAACACCACGGTCTGCCCCGTGTGTCTTGGGCATCCCGGAACACTTCCCGTTGCGAATAACGAGGCAATTCGTTGGGCGGTGAAAGCAGCGCTCGCGCTGAATTGTGAAATCCCTGAGTACTCCAAATTTGATCGCAAACACTACTTCTACCCCGACCTTCCCAAGGCATACCAAATCTCGCAATTCGATCAACCGATCGGCAGCAATGGTGCGGTTGAATTTTTGGACCACACGACGCGAGAACCTGTCACCATTCGCGTGAACCGCCTCCACCTCGAAGAAGACGCTGCCAAAAATACTCATGCGGCGTCAGGTACGCTGGTGGACTACAACCGCGGTGGCACCCCCCTCATGGAAATCGTCTCTGAGCCTGATATTCGCTGCGCAGCGCACGCAAAGGCATACATGCAAGAGATTCGTCTGATTATGCGCTATTTAGGCGTTTCTACAGCTGATATGGAAAAAGGCCACCTGCGCTGTGATGCCAACATCTCACTGCGCCCCAAGGGTGAGACGACACTCTACCCCAAGACGGAGATTAAAAACATCAACTCGTTTAATAACGTGCAAAAAGCGATCGAGTACGAGATCGAACGTCAAACCGAGCTGTGGGAGCAAGGCAACCCGCCAAGCACCGAGAACACCCGTGGATTTAACGCCGACAAAGGGATTACCGAAGAACAACGTTCCAAAGAAGGTGCGAAGGACTACCGCTACTTCCCCGAGCCGGACCTACCACCCATGCACTTCCGCCACGGCAAACCACCAGCACTCTGCAAAGAACTCCCCGCCGATGAAATCTACGTCGAGTGTATGCGCGCCGCTGTACCTGAACTTCCCCAGGCAAAGCGTAGACGCTTTATCGCCGAGTACGGCATTCAACTTGATGACGTCATCACCTTGGCAGCAAACAAGGAATTAGCCTTCTTTGTCGATGAGGTGATCTCTGAACTTCACGCATGGGCGCAAGACGTTCCTGCCATCAACTGGGAGACGGATAAAAACAAACTCGTCCAGCAAAGTGTCAACTGGCTGGTTAATAAGCTCAACCAAGTCCTCAACGATGCCAATCTGCGACTTGCTGATGCAAAGATAACAGCAGAAAATTTTGCCGAGCTGATGCTCCTGATTGCAACCAACCAGGTGAACTCGTCAAACGCCTTCAAGGTGCTTGAAATTATGCTCACCAAAGGCGGTGACGCCTCTCAAGTCATGATCGACCACGACCTTGGTCAGATGGCAGACAGCGGCGAGCTGGAAAAAATTGTTGACGAGGTAATCGCAGCAAATGAGAAGTCAGCAACTGATTACGCCAACGGTAAGGACAATGCAATTCAAGCGCTGATCGGTCAAACGATGGCCAAAACAAAAGGCAAGGCAGATCCCGTTGCCGTCAAAGAACTTTTGCACACAAAACTCCGCTCGTAGGAGTTTTTGTGTTATACTATGC
>CAZIQD010000001.1:0-7647 GCA_964541715.1 uncultured Gammaproteobacteria bacterium | reverse complement strand
CAAGAAATCCCTAAAGAGGAGTTTGAACAAACGGTTGACGCCCTTTTGGCTGGATTTAATGCAACACAATCAGTAATTGAAGCGGCTCCTGTCGAGCCAGCGACCAGAGAAGCGGCTCTTAAGCGCCTGGAAAGTGCACGAAGCCTTGATAGTATGGCGCAAGCAGCAGAAGATGAGCTTGAAGAACCTATTACCCTTGGGGAAGAGGCCAAAGAACCAATTGTTCTTGAAGCATCTCCTGAAACACCCGAACAATCGTCCGAAGAACAAGCGATTGAGGCATATCTCAATAAGGTCCAGAAAAACAATCCGGCTCTCTTTCGTGATCCTGCCTATCAGCAGGCGCTTAAAGACCTCCCAACTCCGCGTACCTTTTTTGAAGTCGAGCTCGTAACTGAAGAATTTCTTGGACAAGAACGTCAACAACCTGGAGAAAGTGCACCAATCGCCCAAGAAACAGGTCCAGATATCGAAAAACAGTTTCAAGCTGCAAAAGAAAAAGTAAGTAACGGCTTTAGTCTCATGATCAAACAGAAACAGGCCGCCGGCTACAGCCCAGAAGCTCTCCGAGAAATGAAAACCCTCATGAAGGGTCTTCTGCGCCTTCCTACCGAAGAGCACTTTAATACGCTCACCGGAAACACCACCCGCTTGCTCGAAAAAGACCTGTCCGAAATTGAAGGTGTCATGCAAGCAGCAAATATCTATGAAATCTTTAAACGATATCAATCCCCACTCGGGTAAAAAGAGACGTCCGTCGGAAATGTTCCGACGGACGTTTAGTTCTTGATCCAATCGATGTAAAACGCCCAGTGACGCTTCTCAACGTCACGAATGACGCCGTCGATCATTGAGCGTGCTTGCTCGATGTGATACATGTGATCAGGCCGAACGATCAACCCTGACGGGATAGGATGTCCTTCTACAAAAATACGGAAAAGAACATCGAAGAGCTCCGCAAGCGAATCGGCCATTGGCGCGTCATCAATGTAGACTTCCAGGCGATAGAATTTCCTGCAGAAGTTACCGATAACCCGTACCGGTAAGTACTTCCCTTCATCTTCGCCCTGCAACGGCATTTGAGCACTCCCAATATGGCAGATATGCCCCTCGTCCAGCCACTCCTCAAACTCAACCATGAGTTTATCCGTAATGACCGAAAATGGTTCGCACTCGATAGCGCCGATTACACGCCCATCACGAAACACTTCTTCAAGTGCCGCCTCAATAAGCGTAGCCCCTGCACGGAATTGTTCTCGGAGGTTCATGTACCCTCCTTACCCACCATATCCGACGAGATAAGTCGAATTGGAAAGTGAACCGTCACATCGTACTCAAGGTCCAGATTACCCTTCTCGTCCTTGAAAGGACGTTCGGGGTGACTCCTGACGTATGTGAGGTCGGTTGACCGCAGCACCGCTGCGTACGTGTCGTATTCATCAGCTGGAAACTCCTGGAGGCGCTGCGGCATGTCGGCGCGCACACTCGAGGATTTGATCCAGAAATACGCAATCATATGATCGCTGCGCATAGTGATATAAAGCACTCCCTGCTCATACCACGCTTCGCAATCTAGCAGCGTAAAGACGCCGCCATCTTTTCTTTCGGTGGTCCGCAGATAGCGGATGTGCTCGGACGACTGGCGCGCGATTGCAGCTCTGATGGAGGGTTCGATGTCACGAACCGTTAGATCAGGTGCATACTCACGCACACAGCTCCAGCTGATATCAACGATGTTGAAAAAGACCGAGAGCCTTTGCTCAGGAGTCATGGCGTACCTCCTTGTTGGCAATACTTCACCATAACCCCAAAAAACACTTCTGTCAACCCCTAAAACGTTGGCTGTTGACAATATTCTGTATTTTTGCTATAATATACTTATAATCCATAAAGAGAAATCTATGAACGTCGTTGAACTCTTTAAAGAACTCCCCCAACAGGAAAGTATCAAACTCAGTGAAGTTGAGGCTCAAATTGAAACGCTCAAAGGTAGCATTGCTGCCCAGGAGCGTGCTATTGACGCTCTCAGTCAAAGCCCTGAAGCATACAGCCAGCAAAGCGCTCGCTACGAAGAGATGGTGGCACAAATGAACGAACTTGAGGTATTGCGCGAAGAGTCTGAGGCAGAACTTGATGCCCTGGAGCGCATCAAAGAGCTGCGCACCCTACTCACAACCGTTATTGATCCACAGGCTAGCACAAGTGATAAATTCGCAAGTCTCATGGAAGCTCGCGGCCACATTGATCGCATTCAAAAAGCCGGTGAGGAGCATGCGGAAAACTCAACGCTCAAACAGCTCTACGAAAAAATGCCTCGCTTCTCTCTCTTTTTGGACCAGTATCAAGGAGATATCGAGCAGGCCTACAAAAAAGCAGCATAATAAAAAAGCGGCCCCCTCGCGTAAGCGTGGGGGCCGTTGTGTTCATGCCGTGATCTCGACGATCTCGTCTGCGACGCGCAGCGAGATTTTTTTGTGCCCGTTGGCATCAAGTGCCGTGAGCTCAAACATCTGCATACGACCGGGACCGGCCATAATGTTGCAGACGCACTCACGTGCACGCCGATAGGGCTGCAGCGTCTTGTTGCCGTTTTGGCTGATGAGCGTTACGGCGATCTCACCGTGCTCCAAAAACCATTCGGCCTCTGCTTCGTCGTGAAAAAGGACAGACAACAGGCCAGCGGCCTGCTTGGTGGTTACGATACGCGCGCTTAGTGAGGCGCTTGACGTTGTGGTCATGGCACCTCCTTGTGCAATAACCTCAACGTACTACACTTTTAAGTTTTTGTCAACCCGTAGGCCCCAACCCTCGGGTAAAGACTAGTTCTCGGCCAATCCGCCGAAAGCGGAACTCGATGAAGTACCTGCCGATCTGGGGCAATTCCGGAAAGACGATCATGACACAGTCGCTCGGTTCGTTGTTGCGCATAACCTTGTCGTCATACAGCATTTCCGATACGGGGGTCCAATCCAAATGCGTTGTTCCCGCCGTCATGATGGAAATCTCGAATGATTCCTGCAAGACGGGAGCACATGACTCATCACGCAGCATAATCAGCGCAATGGTTTGGGCGCATTCGATACACTTGATCGCCCCCTTGATGTGCTCCATCATGGATGCACAAGACTGCTCGGACATGGAAAAACCTCCTGGGTTGTGGGTGAACGGTATTCTCTAGACTATCAACGGAATCCGCTTTTGTCAATCAGCAAGAAAGCGCTGAGAAAGCTCAATCGCCTCCTGCTCAGTCTCCACGATATGTTTACGCCCACCGTATTTTTTGAACCAGGTAATCTGTCGCTTCGCGTAGCGGCGTGTATTACGCTTCATCGCCTCTTCTACCTCATCACGTTTATGCGCAGGCAACTGAGTGATATCATGCATCCCCTGAAACTCCCGGTAACCGATGGCTGACATCGCATTTGCCTCAAATCCATACTGACGCGCCAAACGATCAACCTCCTCCAGTAACCCCTGTGCCATCATCTCTTTCACACGCTTATTAATACGGCTATAGAGCTCTGAACGCACATAGTGTGGCTCCATCATGAGTACGTCATATTTCGGCTCGGCAGTACCCGCCTCATACGCAGGATCCAGTAAATGATACTCGAGCTGACGAACGACACGCCGTCGATTTTTCAAATCTATGGTGGGGTCCTTTTCAAATTGCAGTAATCGGCGAACTAAATCATCATCAGAAAGATTATGTAACTCATTGCGCAACTCCTCATCAACACCTGCGGCTGATAATTGATAATTTTCAATAATTGACGAGATATACAAACCGGTACCTCCCACCAGAATAGGGACCTTGCCTCGCGCAAGAATATCATCGATAGCGGCATACGCCATCCGTTGATAGTCGTAAAGAGAAAATGAATCGCTTGGCTCCAGGAAATCAATCAAATGATGAGGCACTCCCTGCATTTCTTCTGAAGTAATCTTTGCCGTTCCAATATCCATCCCTTTGTAAAATTGGCGCGAATCGGCAGACACCACCTCCCCATTACAGGCCTTGGCAATGGCAACACCGAGCGCCGACTTGCCGCTTGCTGTGGGACCAATAACCGCAATAATTTTTTGTTTTTGTAATTCCCTCATGAAAGTAACTCTGCGTTCATACCAAAATTAAAAGCTTCCGTAATGCGGACATCAACAAACTGACCAATCAACGAAGAGTCAGCAACGCCCGGCAAGGTGACGGTGCGAAATCCCGTATCCTTCCCCGTCAACGTACCGCGCTTATTGATACGTTCAATCAAAACACGACGTGTTGAACCTACCAAGCGTTGCGCGTTCGCTTGCGCACTACGCCCTAATAATTCATTCAAAACAAATTCACGATGCTTCTTCTCTTCTTTACTGACATCATCTTTGAGTCGCCACGCCGGCGTCCCCGTACGCGCTGAATACATCGAAATATAGGCCATGTCAAAGCTCATTCGTTCAAAGAGCCGAACGGTATCCATAAATTCTTCTTCGGTTTCTGACGGAAAGCCGACGATAACATCAGTTGAAAGCCCCAGATCAGGCATACGTTCTTTCATGTATTCGCACAAAGCTTCATACTCAGCAATCGTATGTCGACGATTCATGCGCTTGAGAATGCGATCATTTCCTGACTGCACCGCAAAGTGCATATACTTTGCCATCTTGTCACACTCGGCAACCGTATCAATCAGATCGCGTGACATATCCTGTGGGTTTGATGAGACAAAGCGCACCCAAAAATCACCCGAGATGTCATTAATACGGCGCAACAGTTCTACGAATCCATACTGATATGAATTGACGTTTTGTCCCAGCAACGTAATTTCTTTTGCGCCATGCGCAACCGCCTGCTCAACTTCATTGAGAATATCGAGCATAGGACGTGAAAACTCACGGCCACGCGTATACGGCACGACACAAAAGGTGCAGAAATTATTACAGCCTGTCATGATGGGAATATAGACCTGAAATGGCGTCGTATATTTAGGCGCGATCGAAAAATAATCAGCAGTCAACTCGTTATCCTGCGGACGTGTCAATCCCAGCTTTTCTGGCAAGAGCGCAAGGTCTTTGATATTCACCACATGATCAACACCACTCGCCTTCTTTACCGCATCACCACGCGGTGCCATACAACCGGTAATGACGACCTGGACATCAGGCTTAGTATCTTTAAGGCGGGTGAAATTACGCGCCTGCCCCACCACGCGATCCTCTGCCGTCTGTCGAATACTACAGGTGTTCATAACGATAAAATCAGCCTCAGCAGGCGTATCAGTCGGCAGACAGCGGTATTGCTCAAAGATTGAAGCAATACGCTCAGAATCAGACTTATTCATCTGACAGCCGTAGGTAATAATATGATATTTTTTGGTCGCTGTTGATGTCATAGCTATGGCTGATTGTACCCAAAAAAAGGAGGTTTTTCAAGGGTATCAAAAGAAGGGGTAGCACCCCTTCTCCCATCGTAATTATCGTTCACGTCGCGCGATTTCCGTGGTAATACGTTCTACAAAAGCAGCAAGCTCCATCGGCTCTAGATCCCCCTCGTGACGCTTACGTGGCTGCACCGTCTTGGCTGTTGATTCTTTCTCTCCAATAATCAACGAATAGGGGATTTTATCCATTTCCGCCTCTCGGATCTTTTTGCCCAATGATTCTGAGCGATCATCAATACGCACACGAACTCCCGCTGCACGTAATGATTGCTCCACCTCTTGCGCCCACTCCATAAACTTGTCAGAAATTGGCAAGATACGGACTTGCTGCGGTGCCAACCATGTTGGGAAGTTGCCGGCAAAGTGCTCAATCATCACGCCCATAAAGCGCTCCAACGATCCTGAAATTGCGCGATGAATCACGACAGGCTGCTCCTTCTCACCAGATTCATTCACAAACGACAATTCAAAACGTTCTGGCAGGTTGAAATCACACTGAATCGTTGCGAGCTGCCACTCACGACCAATCGCGTCCTTAAACATGAAGTCAAGCTTTGGTCCGTAAAACGCAGCCTCGCCCTCCACGCGCTTATAGTTTAATTCATTTGCCTGTGCAGCATCCTCAAGCGCGCTCTCCGCAGCCTCCCATGACGCTTCAGACCCCAAGTACTTCGAACGGTCGTCACCACGCACCGAAAGACTCACCCAGTAACCGTCCATCATGCCCATCGTGGTGTAGAACTCCTTAATGATACTGACAATCGTACTTACCTCGTCTTTAATCTGAGCAACACGACAAAACAAATGCCCGTCGTCTTGCGTAATAGCACGCACACGCGTCAATCCTCCTAGTTGCCCTGACTTCTCGTCACGGTACACGGTCGCAGGCTCGAAGTAACGCACCGGCATATCACGATATGACAGCTGCGTATCAGCAAAAATTTGCATATGATGCGGGCAGTTCATCGGCTTAAGGATAAAGCCCTCTTCTTTGCCTGACACGCGGAATAATTCATCGCCAAACTTCGCCGCATGCCCTGACGTTTCGTACAATGCCTCTTTAGCGATATGCGGCGTCCAGACACGGCTGTATCCTTTGTCGGCATGCATCTCCCAGAGATACTCTTCAATTGCTGTGCGCACAATCATGCCATTTGGCTTAAGCAGCGGCAATCCCGACCCAACCAGCGGCGAGACGGTAAACAAATCAAGCTGCGCGCCAAGCTTGCGGTGATCGCGCTTTTTTGCCTCTTCCTGCATCGCCACATACGCATCAAGCTCCTCTTGTGTGTCAAACATCAGCACGTATACACGCTGGAGCATCGGTTGTGATTCATCGCCCTTCCAGTAGGCACCAGCAACCTTATCAATCTTAAATGCGCCAATCTTGCCCGTTGAGTCAACATGGTTACCACGACACAAGTCTTCAAATTCACCGATGGCGTAATATGTGACTGTCTCCAATCCCTTCGCCTCAAAGTCATCCAATAATTGAAGTTTGTACGGCTGATTCGCTGAAATCTCACGCGCCTGTGCAATACTCACTTCACGACGTTCAAAGGGAAGAGTTTGCTTCACGATATGCTTCATGATCTTTTCAATCCCCTTAAAATCATCTTCCGAAAGGGTATGCTCTCCTAAATCAAAGTCATAATAAAAGCCATTGTCAACCGGCGGCCCAATCGCAAACTTCACCTCAACTTTTTCATCCTTGAGATACTTCTGAACGGCAGCTGCTAAGACATGCGCTCCCGTGTGGCGCTTTTTATCTAATTCACTTAATTGCTTCTCGTCTGACATACGTTGTCAATTATATATAACTAAAAACCCGTCTCACACAATAACACACCTCACCTCTCCTGAAGGCGTTATTGCAAGAGACGAGTTTCTACAACCCGCGGTTCCACTCCTGCTTCCCACGCTCATCGAGCTAAGCTCGACTCAGCGTGGGCACTTTTTCAAATTATTGCACCCTCCTAGGTCTGTCTCCTATTCATTGGGTTGCGGAAGAACATTATAAGGTATGCCTGCCCCGTACCGTAATACGAGCCTGCCCCGCTCAGCGGGGCAAAGTGAGTATTTCTGGTACGGGGTCTCCTATTCATTGGGTTACGAAAGAACGCCTCTGTGTTTATAGTAGCTAGTTCCCCCACATCAGTCAAGATCAATCCTGAATGGTGATAATAATGTGATCTGGGAAGCTTGGAATTGACTT